>NZ_KV792936.1:0-6660 GCF_001808335.1 Oligella sp. HMSC05A10
GCTACTCGCCGGAAGCTCATTCTGTAACCAAGCAACGCGTCCTCCATAGAAACTATCGTTATTATCGCTATGATTAATCCTAATCGAGCCAATATAACCGGGAATAACAGTCAAATATACTGTGCCTTGACTCAGATCCTGTGCGTCCAAAACAATCCGGCTAGTGGTATAACCACGCTCAATCAAGGCATTTTGTGCATGAACACTTAAGAGCTCCAGCCCCTGCACGCCAATACATTGGCCCGCCATAAACTCAGCTCGCTTTATCGCTTCACCTAAGGCAAATTGAAAGCGCTCTGACTTATCCCCTTGTAACTCCACGTGTTCAATAGGAAAACAGGGTGACTCTTGTCCTAGAGAAGACAAAGTACCCGAGGCTGTACTTTGAAGACGGCTCTCTAAGCGTACATCTTCCTGTGTTTGGAGTTGTGATTGCTGAAAAGCGTCACGTTGTTGTTGACGTTGCTCTTCAAATTGTGCCGCATTTGAAATGGGGGAGGAGTTGCTTTGAGCGTAGCTAAGCGGCATCAAAAAAGTCGACGCAATAAGCGCCCCCGCCCCTAGAAAATGAGAGGATAAATGAACCATAAAAAAGGTTTCCCTAATAATACTTATAATTTTATTTTAATTTAAATTAATTATAATGTATACATTAGAGAACGTTTACTTTAGCTAACACTAATAATTAATTATTACCATTAAGAATTACATTTACATTCGAGTGAAAAAATAAAGCCGGAAAAGTTGTAATTCTCCGACTCTATCTTCATCCTAGGCTACAAGTACACAATCAACCGGTATTTCTTAAACCAGTCGCAATGCCATTAATTGTCATCAGAATCGAGCGTGCCACACTACCACGCTCACTACTACGGTCTAAGGTATCACCCTCAACTTCACGCAAACGATGCAGTAATTTAACCTGCAAGTAGTTCAGCGGATCGACATACAAAAAGCGCTCTTGCAAAGCATTTTTAAGGTTAGTATTGTCAGCCAATAAATCATGCTGAACGATTTCTTTAAAATACCTTAGCGTCAAAGCGAACTCATTTTCAATCTTGGTAAATACGGTATTGCGTAATTCTTCGTCCTGCACTAAGGTGCTGTAATGTCGACCAATACCCATATCGGTCTTGGCCAAGACCATTTCCATATTAGATAAAAGCGTATTAAAGAAAGGCCATTCCTCAGCCATCGTACGGAGAATTTCTAAACGCTCCTCACGACTCAAGACACTAAAGTCACGTTCTTCGGCACTAACGACACCCTCTTCGATAAAACCCTGAAGTGCCGTACCCATGCCATACCAACCTGGAATCATCAAACGGCATTGCGCCCAAGAGAAAGTCCAGGGAATCGCCCTGAGGTCCTCAATACGCTGCCCCGCTTTACGAGAAGCAGGTCGAGAACCGATATTTAATTCCGCGATATGACGAACGGTAGTACTTTCTACAAAGTACTTGGCAAACCCCTCGGTACCATAAACCAACTCACGATAAGCCTGCTCTGACTGCTGAGACATCGACTGCATCACGGCATGATAACCAAGCTCACCGCACGCTTTAGCATCTAAAGTGCAGGCTTCCTCGCCTGTTTGCGCAGAACTTTGCTCCAATAAGCTCGCCTCTAAGGTAGCGGTTACGATCTGCTCCAAATTCCACAAACCTGTTTGCGGTGTCTTGTACTTAAACTGAATCACCTCACCCTGCTCAGTTATGCGAATCTTGCCCTGAACCGTACCGGCCGGTTGTGCCAAAATCGCATCATAAGTAGGACCGCCCCCACGACCAACCGAACCACCTCGGCCATGGAATAAGCGCATCGCTACGCCATGCTTTTTAAAGACCTCGACCAGAGCCAACTCTGTTTCATATAAAGACCAATTAGAGGTTAAATAACCGCCGTCCTTATTACTATCGGAATAACCAAGCATCACCTCTTGTAAACCGCCTTGAGATTCCATGATCCTCTGTTTGACCCATGGAATCGATAACCACTGGTCCATAATTTGAGCACCAGCCTCTAAGTCCGGAATGGTCTCAAACAAAGGCACCACAATTAAACCATCATTTGCCTTAAAGGGTTTTACTTCACCTGCTTCATCACATTCAATAGCAATTAATCCAGTCTCTTGCTGCAGGAGCAAGAGTTCCAACATATCACTGAGGGTTTCGGTATGAGAAACAATACTTTGCGTAATTGCTCTATGACCATATTGCTTACGAATTGCCGCAGCGGTTTTTAAAATAGCCAATTCTCGCTCGGTTTCTTCGCTAAACTGCTGCCAAGGCGCCACTAAAGGTCGTATTTCAGCCAGTTCTTTAAGCAATAACTCAACCTTGTCTTCTTCACTCAATTGGCTATAGACAAGCTTTTGACCCTTAAACTGCGCACCTGCGCGCAAAAACACCTCTTCTAAAACACGTTCGTGTACATCCGAGCTTTGACGCAAATCAATTGTTGCCAAATGGAAACCAAACACATTAACGGCATAGATTAAGTTTTGCAGGCGCAAATCAATCACCCTGGCTGCATGATAAGTATCTAGAGATGCTGCAACTACATTCAGATCAGCCAAGAAAGCATCCACATCCTCATACACACGCCCAAACTCTGCCTGTGGCAAATCAACTTGACCATCTGTCAGATGCTTGGCCGTTGCTGCCAAACGGGCATAAATGCCAATCATGGCACGACGGTAAGGCTCATCTTCGCGATGTCGCGAGCGGTCATGGCTGCGCTCAGCCAGCTTACGTAACTCTTGTGATGCGGGGGCAAAGGCATCGCTTAGCGACAGCTCGGTACCAAGCGCATGGACTTCACGCAAATAATGATTAAAAATTGTCGTGGCCTGTCTGGATATGGCCGTTTTTAAGGTACCCGCATTAACAAATGGATTTCCGTCACGATCACCACCGATCCAAGAGCCCATGGTTAAGAAATTCGCCACTCGATTACTATCAACCTCAGTATCCTTGGCTAAATACTTATATAGCTTGGCGTAAAGCTGAGGAATCACATGTAAAAAAGTGGATTCATAAAAGTTCAGCGCATTATCAATTTCATCTTCAACAGACAAGGTATCAAAACGCAACATACGGGTATACCAAAGCAGCTGAACCTGCCCTAGGATACGCTCAGCAATCGCCGCCTTTTGTCGATGGTCATTGACCAAGTGATATTCGCGTAAAGAATCAGAAATGACCTGATGCCTATCTAAAATACTTTTGCGCTGCACTTCAGTTGGGTGTGCCGTTAAAACCGGAACAATATTTAACTCACTTAAATACTCATAAATAGTGTCACTACTGACACCCAGCTTATTGAGACGCTCTATCGTACCGCTCAAGCCATGCATATTCGGTGTCTCAAACTGATGGTCTAAATGGTCCAAGCGACGCTGCAACCTATCCTCGGCGATATTTGCAAGATGCATAAAATAGCTGAATGCACGGCTTAACAGCCTTAGCTCCTGATCACTTTTTTGGTCGATTTCAGCAATTAATAGTCTCATCGCCTCATCGGCATCGACAGCGCCTTCGCCGTGATTCACCGCCGCACGACGAATGGTTACAGCCGTGCGTCGTAAATGCTCGATTTGACCAAATAAGGACTCACCCTCAGACTCCTTAATGCTTAAACCTAATAAGCGCCCCAAGAAGCGAATATCATCCTGTAGCTCTTGGTATAGCACTTCACTGGACTGCTTAGACTCCGCTAGTCGTTGACTTTCATTTTGTGCAAGCACCCTTGTTTACTCCTACTCCTATTTATACATAGTGTTATTTTGACATAAAAAAAGAGCGACACACTAACCCGAGTGATCGCTCTTTTGGTAGCTATGATCAACGAATTGATCATCGATCAGAAATTACTTTCTGCGCTCTACCTGAGATACGTCACGTACCGCACCACGATCAGCTGAAGTAGCTAACGCAGCATAAGCACGTAAAGCCTGTGATACATAGCGTTGGCGATTCAGTGGCTTCCAAGCATCGACACCACGCGCTTCCATACGCTGACGGCGTTGCTCTAACTCCTCATCCCTAATCGCCAAATTGATACGACGATTAGGGATGTCGATCTCAATCTTATCGCCCTCTTCAACGAGAGCGATATTGCCACCTTCGGCTGCCTCAGGAGAGGCGTGACCGATAACTAATCCCGACGAACCGCCGGAGAATCGGCCATCAGTCAGCAATGCAGCTTTGGCGCCTAAGCCCTTGGACTTCAAGTAGGAGGTTGGGTAAAGCATTTCTTGCATACCCGGACCACCTTTAGGTCCCTCGTAACGAATAATGACGACATCACCTTCTTTGACCTTATCGCCCAAAATACCTTCAGTCGCTGCATCTTGACTTTCGTAAACCACGGCCTTACCGGTAAATGTCAAAATGCTCTCATCAACACCGGCGGTTTTTACGATACAGCCATTGGGTGCCAAATTACCGTACAGAACGGCTAAACCGCCATCTTCTGAATAGGCATGCGCTTTATCACGGATGCAGCCACCGGCACGATCGGTGTCGAGTTCTTTGTAATAATTGTCCTGACTAAAGGCCTTGGTTGTACGTACGCCACCAAACGACGAGCGATAAAACTTTTCTGTGCCTTCAGCTTGTCCATCAGAGATCACATCCCATCGATTTAACACGTCAGCCAAATTTTGACCGGCAATATGATTAACTGATGTATCTAACAAACCGGCACGGTCCAACTCACCCAAAATACCAATCACACCACCCGCGCGGTGTACATCTTGAATATGGTAGTCGGCTGTGGCCGGTGCTACTTTACACAGGCAAGGGGTATGACGTGAAATTCGATCAATGTCTTTCATAGTGAAGTCAACGCCGGCCTCTTGGGCTGCCGCTAAAATATGCAAGACCGTGTTGGTTGAACCACCCATGGCAACATCTAAGGTCATTGCATTTTCAAATGCTGCTTTGGTAGCAATTGAGCGTGGTAAGACAGATTCGTCGTCACCCTCATAATAGCGCTTGGTTAATTCCATCACTTTACGGCCGGCCTCTAGGAATAGCTCCTTGCGTTGGGCGTGCGTCGCGACAATCGTACCGTTACCCGGCAAGGCAAGGCCTAGCGCTTCATTTAAACAATTCATTGAGTTGGCTGTAAACATACCGGAACATGAACCACAGGTAGGACAGGCATTTTGCTCAATGAGTTCTGTTTCTTCGTCAGAAACAGTCGGGTCGCCGGCTTTAATCATGGCATCGACCAAGTCAAGCTTGATGACCTTTTCGCCACTATTAGCGTCAGAAGGCATCACACCCGCTTCCATCGGACCACCGGAAACAAACACGACCGGGATATTAAGACGCAACGCGGCCATCAACATCCCCGGGGTGATTTTGTCGCAGTTAGAAATACATACCATCGCATCAACACAATGCGCATTAATCATGTACTCCACTGAGTCAGCAATCAGCTCACGTGACGGCAATGAATACAGCATACCGTCGTGACCCATCGCAATACCGTCATCGACAGCAATGGTATTAAACTCTTTGGCAATACCACCAGCTGCTTCAATTTCACGAGCCACCATTTGACCCAAGTCTTTTAAGTGAACGTGTCCCGGCACAAACTCTACAAATGAGTTGACGACGGCAATAATCGGTTTACCGAAATCCTTGTCTTGAATACCGGTGGCTCGCCATAAAGCGCGTGCTCCAGCCATATTACGCCCATGCGTGGAAGTTTTAGAACGATAAGCAGGCATGGTTAAATCCTTATGAAAATTAATTATCTCGCTCAATTGCAAAACGTGCTAATTGAAGCAATGACTGTTTGTAAATAGAGTCAGGGAAAGCATCTAAAGCATCAATCGCGAGCTTAGCCTCTTTTTCTGCGATTTTACGGGTGTACTGCAACGCATCAGTTGATATGATAGCGTCAGCGACTGCTTTAAAGTTTGCGTCGCCGGTCTCAATGGCGTTGCGAATCAACTCGGCTTGCTCAGGAGTCCCTTCGTTCATGACGTGAATTAAAGGTAAGGTCGGTTTCCCCTCGCGAAGATCATCACCAACGTTTTTACCTAAGGCTTCAGCATCACCTGAATAATCTAACACATCATCGATCAGTTGGAAGGCAGTACCCATATGACGACCATAGGTAGTAGCAGCTTCTCTGAGCGCCGGCTCAACATCACAGACAATAGCGCCAACCTCGGCAGAAGCTTCAAATAACTTGGCGGTCTTATAGCGTACCACCTGCATATAACGCTCAACTGACACGTCAGGGTCATGTACATTAAGCAGCTGTAGAACCTCGCCCTCAGCAATCACCGTCGTCGCTTGAGATAGCACCTGCAAAATCTCCATGCGGTTTACCGACACCATCATCTCAAAAGAACGAGAATACAGATAGTCCCCTACTAAAACACTGGCGGCATTACCGAAAACGGCATTGGCTGTTTCACGGCCCCGACGTAAATCTGACTCATCAACGACATCATCATGCAGCAATGTTGAGGTGTGAATAAACTCAATGGTCGCTGCTAACAAATGATGATCCTGGAACTCCCTATCACGCTGCTGGTAACCGAGAGCATTGGCCACCATGACCACGAGAGCCGGACGTAGACGCTTACCACCGGAACCAATAAGAGGGTGTAAGGTATTTTGTGTAACTTGATTT
>NZ_KV792937.1:0-67488 GCF_001808335.1 Oligella sp. HMSC05A10
AGGAAATTTGAGGGGTTATTGCAAAGGTCTCACTTTGTGTATCTCAACACCTTTAATTCGCTTTCACACAGTTTAGGCAAATAAGCCTGCCTGATAGTCCTGAAAAGCTTGGATGATTTCCTCTCTCGTATTCATCACAAAGGGGCCATGTTGAAAGATTGGCTCATTTAGCGGCTTACCTGCAATAATTAGCACGCGGCTGTCTTCGCTGGCCGTGAGGCTGACCCCGTCAGCTTCTGGATCATTATTTAATAAAGCTAGTTGCGTCGCTGCAACTTCCGTGCCTGCGACCTCTACTCGACCGTCGTATACCACGATAAAGGCATTATGCCTTGCCGGGATCGCCGCTTCAAAGCGCTTACCGGCAGCTAGCATAACATCGAGATATAGGGGCTCCGTGTGTTCACGTTGTACGGCTCCTCGCACGCCGTGGCTTTGACCGGCAATCACCGTGACCTTTAGCCCTTCAGCTTCGCTGCCATAGCTTGGCAGTTCCGGCTGTTGGAAATCCTTGTACCAGGGCTCAATTAGCTTGTCTTTAGCTGGCAGATTTAGCCACAGTTGGAAACCACGCATCAGCCCGTTTTCCTGCTGAGGGATTTCGGAGTGAATTAGGCCACGACCGGCGGTCATCCATTGGACACCGCCATTTTCTAACAGCCCTTCATTACCTTGGCTGTCACGATGTAACATACGACCCTCGATCATATAGGTAACGGTCTCAAAGCCGCGGTGAGGGTGGTTAGGGAAGCCAGCGATATAATCATCGGGATTGTCACTGCCAAAGCAGTCCAGCATGAGAAAGGGATCCAGACGACGTTGTAAATTGCTGCTTAATAAACGGGTGAGCTTTACTCCAGCGCCATCGCTTGTCTGTTGACCGCGAAAGATTTCTTCTATCGTGCGTGATTTAGTGATTTTAGACATTGACTCATCCTGATAAATGTAAGTGGTTAGCTTTGATCTAGTCTAGTAGATGGTGCTAAGCGCCTGAAATACAAGGATAAAAGCGCTTGTTTTTATTGCCTTGCTAGGCGATTAAAGGGGGTCAATAGTTGCTCCATTCCTTTGATAATGGCTTGGCTACTCGCACGCCAAGGATTAATATCCAAACCGCCCCGCCGTGTATAGCGGGCCATAACAAATAAAGCTTCCGGCGCGCAATACTTCATTAAATCGCAGTAAATCTCTTCGACGCAGAGCTCATGAAAGCCGTTATGCTGTCGATAGGAGACGATATAGCGTAAAAACGCCGCCGGATCGATAGTCTGCCCTTGATAGGCAATGATCACTGTGCCCCAGTCGGGTTGATTGGTGACAGGGCAGTTGGACTTTAATAAGTTCGAATACAGGATGCCTGCTTGTTCGGCTTGTTCCGCTTCTGCGTCTGTCTCGCTATCGAGTAGCTGTAGTAAGGCCGGATTGGCGTCATAACAATCAATGCTTATCGCTAAGTCATCGACACAATCACCGAGTGGTTCGATGATTTGCGCGTCTTGCCACGACTGAGGGGACAGTAGTTGAATCGTGACTTTGCCACCGGCCGCTTGGCTGAGGTCCTTCGTCATGCGCTCGATCACTTGTTCGGGGGCATCGAATTTGCTCTGATTAAAGGAATTTAGATAAAGCTTAAAGGATTTAGATTCAATCAGGTATGGGTTGGACACTGCAAAATCAAAAGAGGCGATAGCTACCACTGGTTTACCTCTACTGTCTAACCAGGAGATTTCAAAGGCAGTCCAAAGATCAGCGCCAATCCAGTTAGGCGTGTTTGCGGCGCGCGAATCCTCACGTGTGACGACACGGGCAATGGGAAAGAGTAGGCTTGGATCGTATTGATTGGGGTACTGTGTTGTTTGCCCCAAGTTGCTATCACTGATTTGTTTAGGCATTGCTTTTTCTAATAAGTTGAACAATATGTTGTTGCTTCGTTGGATTCTCTTCTAAGTCGGGAAAAGGCTCGCTATCAAAGGCGGTATCACCCTCTGGATTATCTTGAAAATCAGGGCGTAAATTGACAAAGTCAAACAGCTCCCGGTCCATCAGATGCGACGGTACGATATTGGCTAAGGCTTTATAGGTATTCCAGACCTTTTTAGGACTTTCCTTTTCCCATTGGCGAATCATGCGATTAATTTCCTGCCGCTTGAGATTTTCCTGAGAACCGCAGAGATTGCACGGGATAATCGGAAAATTCTGCAACTCGGCAAATTTAATAATATCGCTCTCAGCGACATAAGCCAGGGGTCTAATAACGGTATGCTTGCCATTATCCGAGACCAACTTAGGTGGCATGGACTTGAGCTTTGCCGCGTAAAATAGGTTTAAGAAAAAGGTCGCTAAAATATCATCCCGATGGTGACCTAGGGCGATTTTATTGCAGCCGAACTCCTCAGCAACGCGATATAAAATGCCTCGGCGCAAGCGTGAGCATAATGAACAGGTGGTTTTACCCTCGGGGATCACACGCTTTACAATGGAATAAGTATCCTGATTTTCAATATGAAAGGGTACACCGATACTGCTTAAATACGTCGGTAGCACATGCGCTGGAAAGCCTGGTTGCTTTTGGTCCAGATTGACCGCTAGCAATTCAAAGCGTATTGGCGCACGCTTTTGTAGGGTGCGCAGCACTTCCAGTAGGGTATAGGAGTCCTTGCCGCCGGATAGGCAGACCATGACCTTATCACCGTCTTCGATCATGTTGTAATCGGTGATGGCTGTGGCTGTTTCACGAATGATTTTTTTAGTCAGCTTGTTATTACGCTGACGTTGGCGCTCCGATAGCTCGGACTCATGCTCATTTACGGTAGAAGTAGCTTGGTTTATACTCATAGACTTATAGTGGCTTAGCGGCTTACATTAAACTCAATGCCCACGGCATCACAATCATCAAAGGCTGAGGGCTTGCTGATGCGCAGTTTAACCGCCACCACTTCGCTAAAGTCATTGAGTAAGCGAGTGGTAATCATTTGCCCTAGCGCCTCCACCAGATGGACGTGCTTGCGTGTGCATTCTTCAATAATGGCTTGACGAAGCTGTCTATAATCAAGCACAGTCTTAATATCAAGATCGTTAACATCTTGTGTGGGTTGGACGCTGATCTCAACGTCTACATAAATGCGTTGTGTGTTTTTCAGCTCACGCGGTAACACACCGATGCGCGCCTCAATCGCAAGGCGCTTAAAAAAGATGGTAATGGTATTCATAGTATCGATTCAATGTGATTAGGCTATATTTTAGTCTCTTGGACGGAGAAATGCTTGTTTGAAAAGGATTTATGACAATGAGAACAGAGACGATTGCTACGGAAGCGACTGCTTATGATTCAATCATTGTCGGCGCAGGTGTGGCCGGTGTTACCTGTGCTGTTTGGCTTAAACGCATGGGCTATTCGGTGTTGTTGTTAGAGGCGACACAGCAGATTGGTGGTATGTGTGCGCGTAATCCCTTTATGGATGAGTGGAATCCTACCGCACCAGGGCTTAGCGGTAAGGAGGTTGCAGCTAATTTAGTGCGTAGTTTAGCCGCAGCCGAGATTGAGGTGCAGTTGCAGCATCAGGTGCAGTCGGTTGAGTCTAAGGCGGAGGGCTTTAGGCTACAAGTCGTTGCGCCAACTCAGCAGCAAGTATATGTTAGGGCTAAAAAGCTGGTGGTTGCTACTGGTGTGGATTATAAAGTGCCCGCAGAATGTGTTGGTCAGTCATTTGATGATGTGTTGATTGGCGCAGGCGCGCGCTTAAATAATTACGATTTTAAAGCGAAGCGCGTTGCGGTATTAGGGGGTGGGGACAATGCCTTAGAAAATGCGGTCTTTGCCCTAAACCGTGGCGCAGCCTCAGTACATGTGTATGCCAGAACCTTGCGTGGACAAAGCCATTGGTTAACGCGTTTAAAGGCTGAGCAAATAAGCGTGGGAGACTATGACTTTGATCCACAACAGAAAAAAGTCGCTCAGCAGTTTTATGATGTGGTTTTGGTATTTTATGGCTATGAGCCTCAAGCCCAGTGGCTCAAGGGGCTACCCATTGACCTTGATGATAAAGGCTACATTGAGGTGGATTTTCGTACGGCACAAACGGCGGTGCCCTCTCTGTATGCTATTGGCGAGGTCACACGAAGGCAGCATCCTTGTGTGGTCACGGCGATGGCTGATGGGGTGACAGCGGCTAAGGCAATACAGCGGGCGTTGGATTTAGGGGTTTAGTGTGTGGCTTTGTGAAGCGCAGCACAGATGCTTGGCAAGGTATGGATAAAGCGCAAGCTTGGGCGGTGCAAAATATCCACATCAACGCTAATTAGCTGCTCGGCTTGCACAGTGAGACCAAGCTTTTGCAGGCGAGCTAAGACAGCAGCTTGGGCGAGTTGTTTGCCATTGGCTTGATCGCTGCGATAGCCGTGGATTATAAATTCTGGCCGCTTGACTAAGAGTGCTTCCGGATCGACTAAAAAACTGCTTTGCTTGAGCTCAGCAAAGATATTCTCAGCCTGACAGCCTTTAAGCGCTGCGCTAAGAAAGCTCTGATCGCTGATACTGTAGAGGGGTTGCTCAGCAATCAGAAAAAATACACTTTTGCCTTGACGACTTGCGTACGTGGCGGTCATCTCATGCCAAGCCATTTCGACCTGTTGAATTTTATCTTCGATGAGCGCTGCTTTTTGGGGATCCGTTTGTGCTAGGGCTAGCAGTTGACGCCAATCAGCAAAAAGTGCCGGCACGCTCTGTGGCTGAGAAATCCATAGTCTCATGCCGAGCTTGCGGGCGATTTTTTCAATGCTGACTGAGCTTGAGTAGCTTAATAAAATATCCGCACCATAGCGTAGCAGTAGCTCTTGATTGGGCTCCAAGCCAGAGCCAATGCGGGGTAGCTTTTTAGCTGCTGCTGGGTAGTTGCTATACGCATCCACCGCAACTAATTGCTGTTGCAGCTCTAAATCATACACCATCTCGGTCAGATGTGGTGCCAAGCTAATTAGCCGTGGAGGCGACTGTTCAAGCGCCCACGCCTTGGTGGTGAGAAAGAGTAAATTTAAGCTTAAAGTAATTAAGCAAAGCCATTGTTTTATCTGCATTGGATAAACTAAAAAAGCTGCTTATGGGAAGCTTAGATTTTACTCCCACTTAAAGCAGCTTTTGAAGGAACTAAGGAACAATTATTGCTTGGGCTGCCAACTTAGGTTGACAAAGACATTGCTGCCTTGGCCGCGATAGCCGTGACTTGGCGCATATTTTTTATCGAACACATTATTCCAATGAAGTTGTGCCGAGAATTCCTTGCTCAGTTGCGCTTTGGCAGATAAATTCACAATGCCATAACCGCCTAAACGCTTTTCAGGTGTGTTGTCCTTATCATCAAAGCGTGAGCCGATGTGCATAAACTCAGCGCCTAACTCAAAGCGTTCATAACGTTGTACTACACCAGCACGATAGACTTGACGCGCCCGACGTAATAAACGCTTTTTAGTGCTGTCATCCTTGTGATCCAAGAAGTCTGCACCTGCGTAAATTAGCGTAGTGCCAAAATCGTGGGAGGCATTTAGGCTGATACCACGAATGCTTGCTTTTTCCGTGTTACTGGTAGAAGCTGGGAACATGCTAAGGTCATAGGGATTGATCAAGTCACGGTACTTACTATGAAAAGCACGTAAACTGGCTGAGCTAGTCTCATTTTCAAAGCTAATATGGGCTTCGAGATTACGCGATTTTTCAGGTTTTAGCTCGGGGTTGCCCTTAAAGCCCCATTCAAGTGGTGCATAGAGATCATAAAAGCTTGGCATTCTAAAACCAGTATTTGCCGCCACCCCCACAGTGACTTCCTCTGTGATATCCAGGTCATACGCTAAGCTACCGGTCGTGCGAGCGCCATAATCTGTGTAGCGATCGTTTCGGATGCTTGCTTGCACATGATGACGATCCATAAAATGGCCTTGGTAAATCGCACCAAAGGAATTGGTGTTGCGTTTGTTTTTATCAAATTGGCTTGAAGAAGCAATGCGCTCTTTGTAGCCTTCATAAAACACGGAGATGATTTGATCCGGCGTGAGGCTGAAGTCATGCTGCCAGCTAAAACTATTTTGATAGTTGCGATTATTTGAGTCACCGAAAGGACCGTTGTTAAACATGGAGGTTTTCACAAAGCCATAGCGCAAGGTGCTCTGCCACCAATCGGTGATTTTATTGCTGTTGCTAACACCGTAAACCTGCTGACGCTGTTTGACATGGGCACCGACGGGATCAAATTGACCCGCATCATAATCCCCATTTAAATAACTATTAAAAAAGTGCACACCAATGCGTTGTTCAGGCGCCCAGGTCCAACCGAAGCTGCCACTTAGGCTATGTTGCTGATAACCGTCATCGTCTGGATGATAGCTAAAGACATTGTCTTTGGTGGTGGCATTATAACCATCGGATCTGGCATAAAGCGCATTGAGGCTGTAATCAAAGGTGCCATCAGCGCCTGAGAAGCCAGCGCCACTGCGGGCCGTACCCTGGCTGCCAAAGCCAATATCTGCATAGGGGCTAAAGTCGCGGATCTCACCAGGAGCCACTTCGGTCACTAAATTAACCACTCCGCCCATGGCACTTGAGCCCCATAAACTGCTGGCAGAACCACGAACCATCTCAACCCGCTCAAAGGCACGAGGATTGAGGGTGCCCCATGGGATACTGTTACCGCTCACCGGATTATTGATGCGGATACCGTTTAGCATAATCAAGTTTTGATCACCCCATGCACCGCGCATGGAAATACCTGATGTAGTCTGCGGACCGCCACTATCGTACATTTGGATGCCGGGTTGGCGTGCTAGCGTGCGCAAAATCGTAGCGTCAGTTGATTGACGTAGTTGCACGCCGTCAATCACTGAGATATCACCAATGGCACGATCGATGGTTTGGGCACTACGAGAAGCAATAACTACCAGCGGTGGTAATGGTTGAATTTCCGGCTGCGTATTTTGAGTGTCGGTGCTTTGTGCTGTTGCAGTAGATGTAAATACATAAGCGACAGCCAAGGCTGTCGTCAAGGAGGAGACTTTAAACATGAACAATCCTGTGAATGTGCGACCCCGCACATAATGATAAAAAACCAGGTAGATTGCGGGCTGGTATCGGGCTTGAAAAATTAGATAGGAGACAAATTAATCATTACCGTTGCGGGGGCAGCACAGTTTTGCTCAGTTCCTAAAGGAGTGGGTGGAGTATGAGCAGCCTGTTTCCCATTTAACTTACGCAGCGACAGAATGGTGTTCTATTTAGCCGTAAGCACCCATCAATCCTGCAAGTATTGTAACAAAAATTCATTTTTTTATTAGGCGAGGGCTCATAATTAGGGGCTTTCGCCTAATAAGTGGTGTTTAAAAGCAACAAAATGTTATCAGCTCACACCAGCCCAAACTGCTTTTAAAGCGCCGTGCCTTTAGCATCAAGTGTGTGAGACGAAGTCTAGGCCGTGTTTAGTGAAGCGGGCTGACGTATAATATAAGACTTTATTTTTCTTTGTTTTAAAGGGTTTGTCGTGTCTTATCCAACCTTGCCTTATCCAATCGATTCTTATACACATGGGGCGGAGTTTGTCCGTCGTCTCAGCGGCGATGATATTTTGCTGCTGGATGGGGCGATGGGAACGATGATTCAGACCTACAAACTGGGTGAGCAGGATTTTCGGGGCGAGCGTTTTGCCGATCATCATAAGGATGTAAAGGGTAATAACGAGCTACTTTCTCTGGTGCGTCCAGATATTATCGCTGCCATTCATGAGCAGTATTTAGCGGCTGGCGCAGATATTATCAGTACCAATACCTTTGGTGCGACGCGCGTGGCGCAGGGTGATTATGATTTGCCAGAGATTGCTTATGAGTTGAATAAGGCCTCGGCTGAGTTGGCCAAGGCCGCCGTGTTGAAATACAGCACCCCAGAGCAACCCCGTTTTGTGGCGGGCGCCTTAGGACCGCAGCCTAAGACTGCTTCCATTTCCCCCGATGTGAATGACCCCGGTGCGCGTAATATCACCTTCGACCAATTAAGAGATGCCTATACGGAGCAGCTCCATGGCTTACTTGATGGCGGAATTGATATTGTTTTATTAGAAACAATTTTCGATACGCTGAATGCCAAAGCCGCTATTTTTGCGGTTGAGACGGTGTTTGAAGAACGTGGTGTGCGCTTGCCTGTGATGATTTCCGGTACGGTGACCGATGCGTCTGGTCGTATTCTTTCCGGTCAAACGGTTGAGGCCTTCTGGAACTCCGTGCGCCATGCGCGACCGCTGACCATCGGCTTAAACTGTGCCTTAGGCGCCGCCTTGATGCGACCTTATGTGGCGGAGCTGGCTAAGATCTGCGGTACCTATATCTGTGTTTATCCTAATGCCGGTCTACCAAACCCCATGTCTGAAACCGGTTTTGACGAGACGCCCGATGTGACCTCCTCCTTACTTAGGGAGTTTGCAGAGGCGGGCTTTGTTAACGTGGTTGGCGGCTGTTGCGGTACCACGCCTGAGCATATTACTGCCATTCGGGAGCAAGTACGTGGTGTGCCGGCACGCAAGGTGCCCGACATTCCAATTAAGACGCGTTTGTCCGGTTTGGAGCCCTTAAATATTGATGAAGACAGCTTATTTGTCAACGTCGGGGAGCGGACTAACGTAACTGGCTCTAAGGCTTTTTTACGCTTGATTCGCGAGGAGAAATACGACGAAGCCTTAGCGGTGGCGCGCCAGCAGGTGGAAAATGGGGCGCAGATTATTGATATTAATATGGACGAGGCCATGCTAGATGCTAAGCAATGCATGGTGCGTTTTCTGAATCTCATCGCTTCGGAGCCAGATATTTCACGGGTGCCGATTATGATCGATTCTTCCAAGTGGGAGGTGATTGAGGCCGGCCTGAAGTGTATTCAAGGCAAAGCGGTCGTTAACTCGATCTCCATGAAAGAGGGGGTGGAGGAGTTTAAAGCGCATGCAAAATTATGTATGCGCTATGGTGCTGCCGTGGTAGTGATGGCATTTGATGAGCAGGGTCAGGCCGATAATCTGCAACGGCGTATCGAGATTTGCGAAAGAGCCTATCGGATCCTGGTTGATGAAGTCGGTTTTGCACCGGAAGATATTATTTTCGACCCCAATGTCTTTGCCATTGCCACCGGGCTGGAAGAGCATAATCGCTACGCCATGGACTTTATCGAAGGGGTGAAGTGGATTCATGAGAATCTGCCGCATGCACGTATTTCCGGTGGTATTTCCAATGTCAGTTTCTCGTTCCGTGGTAATGAAGTGATGCGTGAAGCCATTCATACCGTCTTTTTATATTATGCCATTCGTGAGGGATTGACCATGGGCATTGTTAACGCCGGTATGTTGGGCGTGTATGCCGATTTGGATCAGCTCACCCGTGATTTGGTTGAGGATGTGATTTTTAATCGCAGTGAGCCGGTAGGTAAAACCGATCCGCATGATACCCGAACTAATACTGAACGTCTGGTGGAGCATGCAGAAAGCGTGCGCGGCAACGTCGTGCGTAAAGAGGAGGATCTGAGTTGGCGTGAAGCGCCAGTGCGTCAGCGCCTGATTCACGCCATGGTTCATGGCATCACAACCTATATTGTTGAAGACACAGAAGAAGTTCGTCAGGAAATTACCAATGCCGGCGGTCGTCCGATTGAGGTGATCGAAGGGCCGTTAATGGACGGGATGAATATTGTGGGTGATTTGTTCGGCGACGGTAAAATGTTCCTACCACAGGTGGTCAAGTCAGCCCGTGTGATGAAGGAAGCAGTGGCGCATTTGGTACCTTTTATTGAGGAGGAAAAGCGCCAGATTGAAGCGGCCGGAGGTGATGTACGCGCCAAGGGTAAAATTGTAATTGCTACGGTCAAGGGCGATGTACACGATATTGGTAAAAATATTGTGGACGTGGTACTGCAGTGTAATAACTTCGACGTGGTGAATATGGGCGTGATGGTACCCGCTGCCGATATTCTTAATAAGGCCAAAGAGGTCAATGCAGATATTGTTGGTCTGTCCGGTCTGATCACCCCCAGTCTTGAGGAAATGCAGTTTGTGGCGGCGGAAATGCAACGCGACCCTTATTTTACGGAGCGCAAAATTCCTTTAATGATTGGCGGTGCTACCACGAGCCGTGTACATACCGCAGTTAAAATCGCCCCGAATTATGAGGGACCAGTGATCTATGTGCCGGATGCCAGCCGTTCGGTGGGTGTTTGTACGGCCCTCGTGTCGGATGATGTGGATAGCTTTGTCGAAAAACTCGACCAGGAATATGAGCAGGTGCGTCAGCGTCATGCGAATCGCAAGGCCAATCCTATGATTTCCATTGAAGAAGCGCGGGCGAATCGGGTTGCCATCGATTGGAGCAATTACACCCCACCCAAGCCGAAGTTTATTGGCCGTCGTGAGATCGTGAATTTTGATTTGGCGGAGATTGTAAAGTATTTTGACTGGGGACCGTTCTTTAATTCGTGGGGGCTTTTCGGTAAGTACCCAGCCATTCTAGAGGATGAGGTCGTGGGCAAAGAGGCGCAAGAGCTATTTGCAAATGCCCAAGTCATGCTTAAAAAAATCATTGACGGTCGCTGGTTGACCGCCAGTGGCGTGGTAGGCTTTTATCCTGCCAATTCGATTAATGATGACGATATTGAGCTGTATACGGATGAGTCTCGTTCTGAGGTACTACTGACTTGGCGCAATCTACGTTCTCAAGGCAAAAAGCGTACTGGTATCGCTAATAAATGCTTAGCGGATTATATTGCCCCTAAGGCGAGCGGTGTCCAAGACTATATTGGCATGTTTGCCGTTACCGGTGGTTTGGGTATTGAAAAGCATGTTGCACGGTTTGAGGCCGAGGGCGATGATTATTCATCGATTATGATTAAGGCGCTAGCCGATCGCTTTGCCGAGGGCTTGGCGGAGGCCTTACACCATCGTGTACGTACCGATCTCTGGGGCTATGTGCCGGATGAGCACTTAGATAATCAAGCCTTGATTGATGAGAAGTATCAAGGCATACGGCCAGCGCCCGGCTATCCAGCCTGTCCTGAGCATACGGTCAAAGCGGCAATGTTTGAGGTGCTGGCGCCTGAGCATATCGGTATGCAACTCACTGAGAGTTATGCGATGATTCCAGCTTCTAGTGTGTCCGGTTTTTATTTTAGTCACCCCGAGTCTTCATACTTTAATGTGGGCACCATTGGTGATGATCAGTTGCATGATTATGCTGAACGTTGCAATATCTCTCTTGGACAAGCAAAACGTCAGCTTAGCAGCGTGCTTGAGTAGAGTTTAGCTTTAATCGATAAGGGGGGTAACATGGCGCGTTTTGGTTCACTCAAACAAAAGGAATTAGGCGATTTTCTGCGTCAGGCGCGAGCTAAGGTGACTCCCGGTATGGCGGGGCTACCCAATTATGGACGCCGTCGCACGCCGGGACTACGGCGTGAGGAGGTGGCTCAATTAAGCGGCATCAGTGTGACATGGTACACCTGGATTGAGCAGGGTCGTGACTTGAGAGTGTCGGCTGAGGTTTGGTCGGCACTAGCTGATGCGCTGCATTTAAACCCGGTGGAACGAGCCTATTTATTTCAACTCGCTGAGCAAAGTGATCCGGATCGGGAAAAGGCCTCCGCCGGTAGTTTGCCATTGTCCTTGGCGGATTCGGTGCAACAGATAAGCACACCTGCCTATATTCTGGATAGGTATTGGAATATTCTTTATTTTAATCCGCAGTTAGACGATCTGTTTGCTAACTGGCCTAGCCGTCAGGGTGCTAGCGCTGCGAATTTGCTGCGTTTTATTTTCTTAGAGCCCCAGGCGCGCCATATTATCGTCGATTGGGAGGAACGGGCGCGGCGTTCAGTGGCCGAGCTACGTGCTGATATTGCGCCTTTTATGGAAGAGAGTGAGGTGCGAGAGTTTCTCGACAGCTTTAGCAGTCTCAGTGGGGAATTTGCTCAGTTTTGGGGGCAGCGTGCGGTGCAAGCCAGAGAGGGTGGCAGTCGCAGCTTTAATCATCCGCAATTAGGTGAATTAAGCTTTGAACAACTCACCTTCAGACTGGCCACGCATCTGGACTATAAATTAGTGATGTTAATTAAGCACTCATACGCTACTGCTTGAGATAGGACTTGGCACCTCCGTCGCATGCTGTAACATGAGGGGCTAGCTCTTAACTAGGAGCTCCATACCGGTGCCCGCTTTTGAATAAAGGCATCAATGCCTTCGGCCACATCATCCTCCATCATATTTTGTGCCATTACCTCGCTCGCATAGGCATAAGCCTCGGCGAGCGGCATTTCAAGTTGCTGATAAAACATGCGTTTGCCATAACGAACCGCAGCATTGCTTTTGGCGACAATATCATTGACTAAACTCTGTACCCGTGCGTCAAGCTCGGCGGGTGTTACTACGTCATTAATCAGCCCCCACCGTTGAGCGCTGTGGGCATCAATAAAGCGTCCGGTAAAGAGCATTTCAAAGGCTTGCTTAGTTGGTACATTACGACTTAATGGCACCGCCGGGGTAGAGCAAAAGAGACCGACATTGATCCCTGATACGGCAAACTTCGCCGTGTCCGCACTTATCGCTAAATCACACGCCGCCACTAATTGACAACCGGCAGCGGTGGCAATGCCTTGTACCTTAGCAATGACGGGGACTGGCAAAGCACGAATTAGTTGCATTAACTGGCCGCAGTGAGTAAAAAGCTCACGGTAGTAATTTAAATCGGGTTTGCTGCGCATCTCCTTAAGATCGTGCCCGGCACAAAAAGCTCGACCCTGCGCCTCAATCACCACGCAACGTAGTGTCGTGTCCTCCTGCAAGGGTGCTAAGTAGTCGATTAAAGCCTGTAGTAGCGCCTCGGATAAGGCATTAAACTGATGGGCTCGATTTAGGCTAATGGTGATCACGTCCTCTTCGCGACGGGTGAGGATCAGTGCTTGATCAGCGTTGGGCATATTGTCTCCTGGTGGCTGTTTTTATTTTTATAAGCATAACATTTTCAAAAGCCTAGGGTAAATGTCTGACTGCGGCCAAGGCTGCCTAATTTGGTAGAATAGCCCATCTTTTATGGATTTAGAATGTTGGATGAATTATGCCTAATCAATTAAAGACCCCTACACAACAGGGTGGATGGGCCGAGCTCTTGGGTGGTCGCAATGGTTTAAGAGCGATCGCACTCTGCGGGGGCGTGGCGGTGCATGCGATTAATGTCTATATCGTCACCACGATTATGCCTTCGGTGGTGCGAGATATCGGTGGGATTGATTACTACGCATGGAATACCTCCTTATTTGTGGCGGCATCGATTATCGGCTCCACCGTAGCCGTACGCCTAATGGAGCGCTTGGGTTTACGTTCTGCCTATTTACTGAGCATTTTTGTGTTTATCTTGGGTTCTATCTTGGCTGCGCTTGCGCCCAGCATGCCTTTTCTGCTGTGTGGCCGCACTATCCAAGGCTTGGGTGGTGGCGTGATGCTTGGGCTCAGCTATGCTTCGGTGCGCTTGGTCTTTGCAGCACATTTATGGTCCCGTGCTATGGCATTGATCTCAACCATGTGGGGTGTGTCGACCCTAACCGGTCCCGCCGTCGGTGGTTTATTTGCCGAGCACGGTGCCTGGCGCCTAGCACTCTGGTCAACCGTGCCAATCGCCTTGGTTGTAGCTTGCTTGGTGTTAAGCCAAGTGCCCCAGCGAACGGTTGCCATGGACACGCATACAAAAAGCGAGTTGCCTTTGCTTAAGATTCTGTTGTTGAGCCTTTCCGTGATTATTCTGTCCTTGGGCAGTTTAGGCGATTCGTGGTTACTTAGAATAACGGTGTTATTGGCGGTGGGCCTGATTTTGTTTTTTATTGCACGCAGTGACTTAACAGGGGATAAGCCTTTATTTCCGACTGCACTGTATTCTTGGAAGCATCCCGTAGGGGCGTTGTTTGCAGGCGTGCTGTTACTTAGTATGGGGGTGACCACCGAGGTTTTTATCCCGTACTTTTTGGAGAATATTCATGGCCTGCGCCCCTTATTCGCTGGCTATATGGCAGCATCCATGTCTGCAGCGTGGACAGTAGGTACGCTTAGTACGGCATCTAAGTCGAGCCAGACGGTTAATAAGCTACTGTTTTATAGCCCTTTACTTTCCGCTAGCTCTTTATTCATTTTAGGCTTGTTGATGCCGTGGCAAGCACTGAGTAGCGAATGGTCTTTGGTCGGCTTATTAATTATTCCTTTATTTGGTATTGGCTTAGGGGTGGGCATGTCTTGGTCGCATATCTTGGCGCGTATTTTAATGGCTGCCGATAAGGGGCAGGAGAATCAGACCTCGAGTGCCATTACCACGGTGCAATTGTATGCAGTTTCTTTGGGTACGGCCTTGGGCGGTATGATTGTAGCAATGGCAGGTTTTAATCGGGGCGACTTAGCCGGCACGCAATCAGCCTCGGCTGCGTTATTGCTTAGTTTTGCGGTGCTGCCTTTGGTGTTTGTGATGCTCTCTAAAGCGGCCCGCACAGGCTTTAAGTAGGCGCTGTGGGAATAGTTACAATTACTTAAGGTTGAATGCTTTAAGCTTTGATAATATGAATAAATTCAATTACCGGAAGGGTAATTTAAAAGTCTGCGTAATGCTATTTTATGGTTACAAGGATTTCACCATATGAGACTAGGAGAAATAGGATGAAAATCAAATCAATGCGTTTAGGTGGTATGGTTTTAGCAGCGACCTTAGTGGCTGGTTGTGCCACTCAAGGTGGTCAGACAGCAGCGGGTGCTGGTGTGGGTGCTGCCGTGGGGGCTGGTTTGGGCGCACTGATCGGTGATAGCTCCAAAGCGGCTGGTATTGGTGCCGGTATCGGTGCTGTAGCAGGTGGCATTGTTGGTTATAACTGGGATCGTCTACGTGGCAATATCAACAAAGCCGGCGGTCAAGAGTTAGGTATTACAACGACTCAGATGCCTGACGGTAGTCTCAAGGTGTATATCCCTGAAAATGCCACTTTTGATATCGGTAAATACGATCTTAAGGCGGATTTATATCCTGTCTTAAACCAAGTTGCTGCTGAGATGAATACTCATCAGCAATTGCGTGTGAAGTCCGTTGGTCACACCGATAGCACGGGTTCGGTTTCAATTAACCAGCCACTATCTAATAACCGCGCTTCTGCAGTGACGAATTACTTAGCCAGTCAGGGCGTAGCTCAAGGGCGTATGATGGTTGAGGGTCGCGCTGCCAATGATCCAATTGCCTCTAATGATACCGCCGAGGGTCGTCGTATGAACCGTCGTGTTGAATTGTTCTTGTATGCGGTTGAATAAGCGTCGCTGAGTTAATCGCATAATACAAAGCAGAGCCTAGGTGCTCTGCTTTTTTAATGACCGCGAATCACTTGCCCCTGTCGCTGAAAAAAATAACGTTGCTGGATAATGTGCGCTTGAGGGTCAAAACTGCGTTCAGCCAGAAAGCTGCTACCATCCTTGAAGATTAAAACAATGCTTGAGCTACGGGTGCCGTAATCTGGGCTGATAATAAAGGGGCTGCTGAGCAGTTGTTCAAGTTCCTTAGTAATACCGGTTTGAGGTAGTCGCTCCGGTGCAGCTTGCTGCGTATCTGCCAAGCGCGCAAATACCTCCCCCGTAAAATCACGAACGAAGCTGCTCTGAGGCTCGTGAAAATCATGAGGGCGAAGTGCTGATACATCCACCTGCGCTAAGCTTTTGCCAAGGGCCTCTGTCTTGGGCCATGGGGTGTATAAATTGGCGTTGGAGAGGGTGTAACTACCCGCTTTGAGGGGGTGTAAATGCTGCTTGTGGGAGCAGGTATCTGCTGCAATAAGGGCGTAATTGCTTAAGTAATAAAGTGCTTTAGCATCACCGAAGATCAGATTAAAGCCATTGTAGCTGTCTAAGGGGCCTTGCTTCTGAAGCCACTGCGCTAAGGGATCTGCATCGTGCCAATGCGCTGGATCTGCCGCATGATGTCGCAGGGCATTAAGTACTAAAGCACCACGACTAGTCGCGGTGCTTTTGAGCGCCATGGGATGGCGAATATTGGTAATTAATGCGGCACCGCCTTGGCGATTCATACCTAACCACGTACCACCGGCTTCTAAGTCGCGACCGGCAATGATCGTATCGTGATCTGGCCAGATATCGGTATAGGCCGTGGGACGACGGTGAAATTCATCGCGATTAGCCGCTATAAATAATGCAATCTCTTGCTCTGGTTGAAAGCGTAGATAGGCGATGCACATTTAATTAATACAAGACCTAGTGCTTGCCGTCGGCCTTAAGTAGTAGTTGGTAAATTTGATCCTTAAGTACAAGCTTTTCTTTTTTGAGCTTATCAATTTCTAAGTCTGCATGGATGGCCGTAGCCGCATTTTGCTCCATGCGAATGATCTTGTGATCAAGTTCGTTATGCTGATCGAATAGCTTTTCAAAGTGTGCATCTTCTTGGCGAAGCTTAGCGATTAGATCTCGATATTCAGGGAACATATGTTTATATCCTTTATGAAGAGTTAAAAGCCTGAATTGCTGTAGCAATTGTTAAAAACTAGGAAAGCACTGAAATGACTTGCTCAATCACCAGCACCTACCTATATTATCCATGAAAAAGGACTACCTGATGGTCGCTTCTGCCTCATAGTCAAGAATTTCCTGAATGGTGTTGTCAGGATTCATAATGGCCACTTTAGGGCGGTGATTTTTTGCTTCTTCGTCAGTCACATAGACGTAAGACATGATAATCACGACATCACCTTTTTGTACTAAACGAGCGGCGGCGCCATTAAGGCAAATTACACGACTACCGCGCTCGCCCTCAATGACATAGGTTTCTAAACGGGCGCCGTTGTTATTGTTCACAATGGCGACTTTTTCATTGGCTAATAGACCCACAGCATCCATGATGTCGCGATCGATAGTCACGGAGCCGATATAGTTTAAGTCGGCTTCGGTCACCACAGCGCGGTGGATTTTGCTGTTCATCATAATACGCATCATAGTTTTCTCTGATTTAAGTTAATTACTTGGAGCTAAGGTGTGCGCTGAGGGGCTGGTTAAAATCCGGCGTCTTTGCCTTGTATCGAAACCTGTCGCCGATACTCGGGCTTAATCAAGCATTGATTTAAAGCGGCGGCTAAACTGTCGCTTGATATTGCTCGTTAAACCGCTCTGGTACGGCTTCTCGGGCAAGTAAAGCTGCCCCAGCGCTGATGGATAAAGCGTGATATTGTAAGGCATTCATTATACAAATGTTTTTAAAAGCTTGCTTAAAAAGCTAAAATAACCACAGTTCGAGATTTTTACTGTTTTTGATTAGGATGTATTATGCAAATTAGTGAGGATAACATCACCCTTATACGCCCAGACGATTGGCATCTGCACTTAAGAGATGGTGAGGCATTGGCTCATGTGGTGGCAGACACCGCTAAGCAGATTAAACGCGCTGTGATTATGCCGAATCTGGTACCACCGGTCACCACCACGGCGCAGGCGCAAGCCTATCATCAGCGTATTATGCAGGCCTTAGCAGACTCCCCAGATGCGCAGGCGGATCCCTCCTTATTAGGCTTTGAGCCCTTGATGACACTGTATTTGACAGATAACACCGCCGCCGAGGAGATTGTTCGGGCTAAGGCTTCTGGCTTAGTTTACGCAGTCAAGCTGTACCCAGCCGGCGCCACTACCAATTCTGACGCTGGCGTGACCGATCTGTTGGGGAATTGCTCTGCGGTGTTGGAACAGATGCAGCAACTCGGGATGCCATTATTAGTGCACGGTGAGGTCACTGATCCGACGATTGATGTATTTGATCGCGAGGCGGTCTTTATTGATCGGGTGATGCTGCCTTTGCGTCAACGCTTTCCTGAGTTAAAGGTGGTGTTTGAGCATATTACAACCAAAGAGGGGGCGCACTATGTGCGGGATGCAGAGGGGCCAGTAGCCGCCACGATCACGCCGCAACACCTACTGTATAACCGCAATGCTATTTTTACTAATGGTTTGCAGCCACATTATTACTGTCTGCCGGTTTTAAAGCGTGAGGTGCATCGACAAGCGCTGGTAGAAGCGGCGACTAGCGGTTCAGGACGCTTTTTTATGGGCACCGACAGTGCGCCCCATGCGCGCGGTCTGAAGGAGCAGAGTGGTGGTTGTGCGGGTTGTTATTCAGCGCTGCATGCCCTGGAGCTTTATGCGCAGGCATTTGATATGGCTGGCAAACTTGAGCAGTTAGAGGGCTTCACCAGTCTGTATGGTGCGGATTTTTACGGTTTAGCACGTAATACCGAGACCATTAGCTTAAAGCGTCAAGCCTTTGAGGTGCCGACGCACCTACCGTATGTTAATGGTGATACCCTCGTGCCATTGGCTGCAGGTACCACCTTAAACTGGACCTTTGAAGCTTAACAACTCGTTCTCGGAGTAGTAAATGACAGCAGATGCGAAGCGCATGGTGGATTTGCAGCAGGCAGCGGCGGTGGATGCCTATTTTTATCAGCATTTAATTGCCCAAGATAGTTTATTGGCGGAGGTGTTGGAGCGCTCAAAGCAGCACCCGATCCCTTTTGTTCATGTGTCACCTACACAGGGTAAGTTATTAAAGCTCTTAGTGCAGATGATGGCCGCCAAGCGGGTCTTAGAGATTGGTACCTTAGCCGCTTATAGCACCATTTGGATGGGCTTGGCATTGCCCGAGGACGGTAAAATCATCACCTTAGATTATGATGCAAAGCATGTGGCGATTGCGCGTGACAATATTGCATTTGCGGGAATGAGCGATAAAATCGAGGTACTTGAGGGGCCCGCAGCCGATACCTTGCAGCGTCTAATCGATGAGGGCTGTGAACCCTTTGATTTTGTGTTTATTGATGCTGATAAGGGGAATAATCCACGTTATTTGGAGCTGTGTTTACAGCTGTCGCGACCGGGGACGGTGATTATCGGGGATAATGTCGTGCGTCATGGTAAGGTAATCGATGAAAACGCACGCGGGTCTAATATCAAGGGGCTACGTAGCTTTTTTGAGTTGATGAGTCAGCATCCGCAGCTTGATGCGACCGCCATACAGACGGTGGGTGCAAAGAGCTGGGACGGCTTTTCAATGGCTATTGTGAAATAAGCGCATAGGCCATCGCTTAGTTGCTCGTTTTGCTCTCAAGCAATTCCCAACGTTCAAATAGCGTGTCCAGTTCATCGCTTAGTTGTAGCAACTCCTCTTGAATGGCTTGTGCTTTGGCTGAGCCCTCGGCATAGGTATCCGGGTGGCTCAGTTGCTCTGATAATTGGGCTTGCTTAGCCTCAAGTGCTGCAATTTTTTCGGGTAGTTGGTCTAGCTCTTTTTGTTCCCAAGGGCTGATGCGATTGCTGCGTGCGCTGCGTGGCTTAGGCGCTTCCTTGGGTTTGTCTTTAGCTAGCTCAGCCTGAATGCTTGGCTGCGTCTTGGCTTTATCTTTGCTCGCTGCGGTGGCTCTGGCGGCAGCGCTTTGCTCCAACCAGTCCTCATAGCCGCCCACGTAGTCGCGCCAATGACCATCACCCTCATAAGCAATGGTTTGTGTCACTACATTATCCAAAAAGCTGCGGTCATGACTGACGAGTAGGACGGTGCCATTAAAGTCCTGAATCAGCTCCTCTAGTAGCTCTAGGGTTTCAATATCTAAGTCATTGGTGGGTTCATCCATGACTAAGACATTGGCGGGGCGTGCAAAGAGTCGCGCCATCAGGAGACGCGCTCGCTCGCCACCGGAGAGGCTGCTAACTGGAGATTGCGCACGTGCCGGTGGGAATAAAAAATCACCTAAGTAGCTCATCACATGCTGGCGCTTATCGCCAATCTCAACCCATTCGCTACCAGGATTGATCACTTCGGTGAGCTTGGCATTTTCATCTAATTGCTCACGCATTTGGTCAAAGTAGGCGATATTAAGATTGGTGCCGAGCTTTACCGTGCCTGCGGTGGGCTCTAAACGGCCCAAGATGATTTTGAGGAGGGTGGTTTTACCGACACCGTTGGGACCGATTAGGCCGATACGGTCACCGCGCAAAATCGTGGTGCTATAGTCCTTGATCACTTCCTTGTCACCAAAACGATGCGAGATATGCTCTAATTCGGCAACGATTTTGCCGGAGCGATCGCCGGCATCAATGGCAAAGTTCACCTTGCCTTGTACTTCGCGGCGAGCCTGACGCTCGACTCTAAGTGCCTTAAGGCGACGTACCCGACCCTCGTTACGCGTACGTCTTGCCTCAATGCCTTTGCGAATCCAGACTTCCTCCTGCGCTAGAAACTTATCAAAACGCTCTTGCGCCTTGGCTTCGGCAGCGAGCCACTCGGCTTTATGTTCCTGCCAGCGACTAAAGTTACCAGGAAAACTCAATAATTGACCGCGGTCCAACTCAACAATGCGATTAGTGACATTATCCAAAAAGCGACGGTCGTGAGTAATGATCATGCAGCTGATGCCGCTACTTTTAAGCTGTTGTTCTAACCAGGCAATGCCTTCAAAGTCTAGATGGTTTGTCGGTTCATCCAGCAGCACTAGGTCCGCTTGTTCAACAATGGCGCGCGCTAAGGCAATACGCTTACGGGTGCCGCCCGATAAGCCAGCAATTTTAGCTTCGGGGTTGAGACCTAATTCATCAATAATCGCCTCGGCGCGGGAGGGCTTGGCCCAATCCTCGGTCGCTAAGTAATCACCAGCAATCGTATCAAGTACGGTTTTATCAGGATCTAAGTCCGGCTCTTGCTCTACCGTGATGACCTTAAGACCACCTTGGCGTTGGATCTCGCCATCATCAGCTTCGCTACGACCATCAATTAAACGCAGCAAGGAAGACTTACCGGCGCCATTGCGACCGATTAAGCCGATGCGCTCGCCTTCAGCAATGATCAAGTCGGCCTGGTCTAGCAGCGCATGATGACCATAGGATAGGCTGACGTTGATAAGGGAAATAAGGGCTTGTCCTGACATAAAGCGATGTATAAACAGTAAAAATTGCACAAAAGAAGCTAATATTATAGAGGAACTGCCATGTTTGCGTTAAAAACCAGGTCTTGCGCTGTGTGGCGTTGTTAGCCTGAGTTGTTGGAGCCATAGATGATAAGAGCATTTTTTATAAAGAGTTTAGTCTGCTTTTTAGCATTCCTTAGTGGCACTGTTTATGCCCAAAGCCTCCGCTTTGACTTGTTTGATAATAAGGGTCCCGTGAGTCATGAAAGTTATCCGGGTAAGTACTTGCTTATGGCGATTGGCTACACCTCCTGCCCTGATATTTGCCCAACCACGCTTTATGAATTCGGTGCCGTCATGCGCGCGATTAAAAATCCGGATGCCATTCAGCCATTATTTGTGACGATTGATCCGACGAATGACGAGGTAAATCGTTTAAATGCTTATACTGGCTTTTTTGATAAGCGTATCGTGGGTTTATCAGGGACTAAAGAAAATATCAAGCACTTTGCCGATCAATTGGGGGCGACCTATGGCTATAGTCTGCATGGTAAACGAATCGAAGACCCAGCGCCTGGCATGTCCTACGCGGTTTATCACAGTGCGTTAATCTATTTGATTGGACCCGATCGTGAGCTGCTTGATGTGTATGACTATCAGATCGGGGTAGAGGGGCTGGTAGAGGCGCTCGATGAGGTGCTAGGCAGCCCTGAGGCTGAGGCTAATCCTAGTAGCGCGATGTTATCTGCCAGACAGACGTCGGAGGCCGCGGTGCGAGCGCCTGCGAAAGTGACGCCGGCACTAAACTGTGAGCTGCCGGAGGGCTTTGTTGACTCTAAAGAAGCCCATGAGTTATCGACACTACTTGATTCCGCTCCCGCATCAAGGGTGAGCTTATTAAATTTGTGGGCCACTTGGTGTGCACCATGTCGTGTAGAGTTGCCCATTCTGGATACGTTTGCAGGGTCACAAAATGATATGTCGGTGATTGCTTTAAACTTAAATGAACCGACAGAAAGGGTTGCCGAGTTTTTTAAAGCCCAGGCGATAAAAAATTTGCAGCCACAACGGAGCGAGGATAATGCGCTTTTACGTCGTCTGGGTGGTATCGGCTTGCCCTTTAATGCACTATTTGTTGATGGTCAGGCGGTGGCCATTAAAAACGGCGTCATTAAAGAAACCGAGGGGCTCAGTCATTACGCCCAGTGTGTTAAGGCACACGCAGTGAGCCAGTAGCCAGAGTTAAATTAAGCAAATGAGGTGTTAATATGAAAAAGTGTGTATTTTTGAGTGCCATGCTCGTGGCTTTTGCGCAAGTAGCAGTGGCAGAAACGACGGTCACAAGCGTGGATAATTGCGTGATTCAGGAGGTTTTGCCTGGCAAAGCCATGACTGGCGCCTTTGTGACCTTTCACCATCAGGGGCCTGCAGTGGATATTATTGCGGCGGAGATTCCAAGTATTACTTCACACGTTGAGTTGCACTCCATGGGGCTAAAAGACCATGTGATGACCATGATTCCATTGACTAATCCTAGCCTGGAAGCGGGTATAAGAGAGTTTAAAAAAGGCGCTGATCACGTGATGCTGATGAGCATTCCAGAGGAGAAACTGCCTAGGGTTGGTGAGATCCATACCATGACGTTTAAATTCAGCAATGGGACGGAAGCCAGTTGTGACGCCATGGTTAAGTCAATTGATGAGATTATGCAAGCAGCCGGTATTAAGATGACTCACTAAGCGGGTGATGTTGGGCTTGGGTGTATCAAGGAATTTGTTATGAAACGACGTGATTTTCTTCGCTACTCGCTTGCGGGCGGGCTGGTGCTGTCTCAACCGCAGCGATTGTTAGCAGCCACTGAGCTACAGTTGCTTGAGCATCTGAGTTTATATAATCCAACGCGTTATTTGTTTATTATAGATAGCGAGTCTGCCTTTATTACGGTGTTAGATGTTAAAAGTGGTCAGCAGATTGATTTATTGAATTTTAATCTCAAGCCGGAAATTGTCGAAATTTCTCGTGATGACTCCATCATGGTGGTTGCCAGCAGTGAGTCTCAGGACTTGATTTTGTATGATCTTAAAACGCGTTTGCAACGTGTCGTGGCATTACCTTCACCGATTCAGCGGGCTGTGTTTATCCCGCAGTCTACATTGCTAGCGATAGGGATGCGTGATCAGCTCGGTCTGGTGAATTATCAGACCGGCGCCTTAAAGCTATATTCATCGCCCTTTGATCTTGGCGCTATCGATGAGCAGGGCTTTAGCTTGTTATTTAGCTCATTTACTCGAACGTACTGGCTACTAGACAAACATAAACCTCATATCTATCATAGGTCGAGCTACGATGCGGAGGATGCGCCTTGGGCAGTCACGGATTTGTCCGAGCGACTTACTATCAATTCGGGCTTTGATGGTGGGGTGGTCACCCCGGGTAACTACATGATGGCACTAAGCGCCACAGGGTCTAATGAAGGCTATGTTTACTATATTGATGAGGATCGCTTGTACAGTACCGGGCCCATGGGCTCAGCTGATGCTCATCAAGCCATGGTGAGACCATATATTGATTCATTCTTTAGGCGTGCGCTTTTTGCCAATGCGGGCGGCCATGTGGCTTTGTTTGACTTTGAGAAAAGCAAGGAAGCCACGCATTTTACCGTTGACTTTTCCCCACGCGAGTTCCGCACCGGTTGGCTAGAAACCACCCTGATATTGGGCGGTGATAAGGCCTTGCAGTTTCAGTCCTTTGATGACCCGAAGGATAAGACCTTAATTGAGCTACCAGCTGCTGTGGCGGATATGTGGGTGAGTGGCGATAGTAAAACACTTTATCTGACGCTCGAGGATGGTGAGCCGCAAGTATTGCGCTATGATATTCGTCGCCGAGAGCCATTAGCGCCATTGTTGATTCATGGTGTGATTAAAGGCGCCGCTTTGCGTATGGGCAGTACCAATAGCGTTTGCCACTAGCGATAGGCTAAAAAAATACAAATACGCCTGGTTTAGGCTTGGAACTTCCTTGGATGCGATAGAATCTAAGCCGAGGGCAAGTTGGGCAATCGCGTGCTTATAAGTACGAGGAAGGTCCGGACTCCATAGGACAGAGTAGCGGCTAACAGCCGTCCATGCCTTTGGCATGAGGAATAGGGCCACAGAGACGAGACTGTTATGAGGGCTTAAGCAATTAGGCACACAGGTGGCGACTTCCACTTGTTGATATAGTGCATTGAGTTGCATTGTAGAAGCATAGCAGGGTGAAACGCGGTAACCTCTACTCGGAGCAACATCAAATAGGCGTACGTACTGCGTCAAGCAGCTAAGGGCGGTCCGTCCGAGTATGCGGGTAGATGGCAAGAGCTTGTTAGTAATAACAAGCCTAGATGAATGATTGCCAACGATTTATCGTTTACAGAATCCGGCCTATAGACTTGCCCCTCCTTTCTTTTTTCGCAGATTCCCACTCGGCCACGCTAATTGTCATAGAAAAGCAAGTGATTGCGATTGCTGTTGACCCTTGGCGCCCACTTCGATGATGAAAAACCACTGTTTTAGTATGGTTTATGCCACTTACATTTACTTTCTTAGATAACTAGTTGAGATTTAAATAAATTATCCCTGCCATGGCAGGGTTTTTTTTGCGCCTAAAAGCATGATTTTGCTTGAAAAAAATAGAAAAATGTCATAAAGTGGAGTAAAAGGGTTATGAAGTGGTATTAAGTGGGATACAAAAATTAAAAGTGGGATAGGGTAGTGATTTTCCAAGGGAACCATCCATTAACGATAGACGCGAAGGGCAGGATCATGATCCCGGCCCGGTACCGTGACGTCTTATTGGAGGGTGCCAAGGGAGAATTAACCTTCACTTGTAATTTTGACGGCGGTTTATTGGTCTATCCACGGGCTCAATGGGAGTCCAAATTGGAAGAGATTATGCGCTTACCCGCTAATCGCGCTTCAGTTAAGAGAACCCTGCTCGGTAACGCGTTTGACGTGGATATTGATAAGGCGGGACGGGTCTTGATCCCAGCACAGCTCCGTGAACGAGCGAGCTTGGATAAGGAGGTGGTGTTGGTAGGTATGGGTCGTCATTTTGACCTATGGGATGCTGCGAAGTATGAGGCATTAGTAGCAGTCGATTTAGAGGCCGGTCTACCAGATGATCTCGATGACTTCTCACTATAAGAGCTAGCGATGAGTCAGGATTTCAGCCACACCACCGTTTTGCTGCATGCTACGGTCAACGCTTTAGTAGACCCGCACTTCAATGCGAAGTCCAAAGCTGTGCATTCTCCACTGCCCGCACAGCAGAAAGACGGCGTTTTTGTTGACGGGACTTTTGGTCGAGGTGGTCATAGCCGTTATTTGCTTAGCCATTTAAGCCCTAAAGCGAAGTTATTCGTGTTTGATAAGGATCCCGCAGCGATTGAAGTGGCGGCAGCGTTACGAGCTGAGGATCCGCGTGTGATTGTTGTGCATGATGCATTTTCTAGCATGGCTGAGGTATTGGCTGCGCATGGAATTGGCAAAGTGCAGGGCATCATGATGGATTTAGGGGTGTCTTCACCGCAATTAGATGACGCTGCCCGCGGTTTTTCATTTATGCGTGACGGCCCCTTGGATATGAGAATGGATACCAGTCGCGGCATCACAGCCGCCGAATGGTTAAATACCGCCTCATTCGATGAAATTAGAGGAGTGATAAAAGACTATGGCGAAGAACGGTATGCTTTCCAGATTGCAAAGAAGATTGTTGATCGCCGGCAATCCGGCCCATTTCGTAGTACGCTCGAGCTCGCCCAGCTCGTCGCTAGCGTCGTCAAGTCGCGCGAAAAGGGTCACCACCCGGCAACTCGCACCTTTCAAGCTATACGGATTCACATCAACCAAGAACATGAGGAGCTTTCACGCAGCCTCGCGTCAGTGCTAGATTTGTTGGATGTGGGTGGGCGTTTGGCGGTCATCAGCTTTCATTCACTGGAAGATAGGCCGGTGAAGCAAGCAATTGCCCAAGCCTCCACCTTAGATCCGGCGTTGGCCAAGTTGCCGCTACGTGAGACGGAGTTGCCTGCAGCGCGTCTAATCAATCTTGGCAAGGTGCAAGCCTCCGCCGAGGAGATTAAGCATAATCCGCGCTCGCGTTCGGCGATGTTACGGGTGGCAGAGCGTACTGCCGCTGAATAAGGGCTAAGGCGTTGGCATGTTAAGAGTATTGATTTTCGGTTTAATCGCTTTTTTTATTTATAGCGCGATCGAGTTGGTAAGTGCACGTTATGAACAACGGCAGCAATTTACTCAAATTGAACGCGCGACTCGGGTTGAGCGTGAGCTGGAAACGCAATGGCGATTTTTGGAGTTGGAACGAGCGCAATTAACTAGCTCCATGAATATTCGCAGTGAGATCGAAGAAAAGCTGAAAAAGATGCATTCGCCCCAAGTGAATGAAATTATTTACATCAAAGAGTCTGAGCTTAGTCCCATTAGCGAAGTTGGTTCAGAATAGGTAAAAAAATGAAATTTAAAAAAGTTTTACAACATATTCAGCGTTCAAAAAGTCGCAATACGCGCGGCTATAAGCCCCAACTTCGCTTTTTTAATGAGCCGGTGATCGAGAATAAACTGCCTAAATGGCGCAGTTTGTGTATTCTTGGGCTGTTTGTCGGTGGCTTTACCATCGTTTTGGGACAGGCTTTTTATCATCAAATCTACAATAACGACTTTTTACGTGCCGAGGGTGAAAAGCGTTTTGAGGTGAATCAGACCTTGCCGGCCAATCGTGGTCGTATTGAAGACCGCAATGGTGTCTTTTTGGCCACCAGTGTGCCGGTGCGTGCGGTGTGGATTATTCCCGAGGAATTGCAACGAGCCACGCCCGAACAATTTAAGTTTTTAGCTGAGTCGGTTGATTTATCCGTGGCCAGTGTTAAAGAGCGCATGGAAAATCATATGGGTAAGACCTTTGTTTATCTAAAGCGCCAAGTGCCGATGGATAAGGCAGAGAGCTTGCGCGAGCAAAAGTTGCCCGGCGTGTATTTTTTACCTGAGGTTAAGCGCTCCTATCCTCAAGGGCCAATTACTGCCCATTTGGTTGGTTTTACCAATATCGAAAATAACGGTATTGAAGGGATTGAAAAGCATTATGAATCCCGTCTAAGCGGCGTTGATGGTAACCGTACCGTACTGCGCGATCGTCTGGGACGAGTGATTCAGGACGTTTATGCGCAATCACCGGCGCAAGATGGGGAAAATGTCAGACTCACCATTGATAGTCAAATTCAGTATTTAAGCTACCAAGCACTAGAAAAAGCGGTCAAACATCATGCAGCGGATTCCGGTGGGGCGGTCGTCATCGATACCCAAACGGGTGAAATTTTAAGTATGGTCAGTTACCCGAGTTACGATCCAAATGATCGCTCGGCGCGTAAGGGTGCGCTACTTAGAAATCGGGCAGTGACGGATGTGTTTGAGCCGGGCTCAATTATCAAGCCTTTGGTGGCGGCATTAGCATTGGATGCTAAAGCGATTTCTTTAAACACAAAGTTTGCGACTGGTAACGGTAGTTATCGCTATCAGGGTCATACCATTACTGACGTTAGCCGTTATAACGGTACCTTGGATGTGGCGGGTGTGATTCGCCGCTCCAGTAATATTGGTATGACCATGATTGCTGAGCGTTTACGCGCTGAGCAAATGTGGACGGTCTTTAAAGCCTTGGGTTTTGGTACTGCGCCAGAAATTGGTTTCCCTGGCATTGCCACTGGTAATTTAAGACCGTGGGAGCGTTGGCGTTTGATTGAAAAAGCCACCATGTCCTATGGTTATGGTGTCTCTACCTCCTTGCTGCAAATCGCCCATGCCTATACCACCTTGGCGCGTGATGGCGATATGGTTTCTTTATCTTTAATTCGTAGTGAGAAACCAGCCAAGAGTGTACAAATTTTTAGTAAAGAAACGGCCAGAAATGTACGTCGCATGCTAGAGGAAACCGCCGGTCCTAATGGTTCGAAAATTCAGGCGATGGTCGAGGGCTATCGCATTGGTGGTAAGTCCGGTACCGCACGTAAAATTGTTAACGGTAAATATAGCCGCAGTGACTATCGTGGTTCCTTTGTTGCGGTGGCACCGATTTCCAATCCACGCATTGTGGTGGCAGTCACGGTGGATAATCCACGTAAAGCAGGCTATTTCGGTACTCTAATTGCTGGTCCTGCGACGGGTGAAATTATCAGTGGTACCTTAAAGTATTTAAGTGTGCCACCAGATCTTAATGTCGTCCCTACCTTAGAGGCAAATAATAGCAAGGCAGCAGCTGCATCCGCTCGCAATCCGCGCGGATAATTATCACGCAACAGTGCAGGAAGTGTTATGCAAGAGCAAACTAAAGAAATTACGGCGATTGTGCAATGGCTACGTCAACATACTGAAAGCCGAGCCGACCTCAAACTTGATTCCAGAGACATCCGAGCGGGGGATGTCTTTGTTGCATCTAAGGGCTTGCATAGTGATGGCGCACAATTTATCCCAGCGGCAATTGATAATGGAGCGGCAGCAATTTTAGTTGATGCCGCTTCAACGCATGTGGCCGAGGTGCTAAGCGAAGCGGCTAGCGCAGTGCCGCTATTGGCAGTAGACCATCTGAAAGGCTTATTGGGCAAGCTAGCGGATGAATGGTACGGACGTCCATCAGAGTCAGTCAAAGTCGTTGCGATTACCGGTACAAATGGTAAAACCTCATGCGTCAGCTGGGTAGCTCAAGCCTTAAATTTAAATAATACACCGTGTGCCACTATCGGTACCTTGGGCGTGATATTACCAGATGGTAGAAACCTAGGCGGCTCCTTAACCACACCGGATGTGCTCAGTCTGCATCGTATATTGGCCTATTTGCGGGACCATGAGATTTTCACGGTGGCCATGGAAGCTTCCTCTATTGGTCTGGAACAGGGTCGTATGGACGGCATACGCATTGATATTGCTGGATTTACTAATTTAAGTTTAGACCATTTGGACTACCATCAGAGCATGGCTGAGTACGAAGAGGCCAAGGCGATTTTATTTACTTGGCCCGATTTAAAGCTGGCTGTACTGAATGCCAATGATGAGGCTGGTTTGCGTTTGGCGAAGCGCTCAGTGGCTGCCAAGACCTTAACTTACTCGCTTGATGTGGATTCTGCTGCTGATATCCGTGCTTTGCATTACACCTTCCATGACTATGGTTTGTCCTTTATGCTGCACACGGCTCAAGGTGATACGCAAATTTTAAGTCGCTTAGTGGGCGAGCATAATATTTCTAATTTATTGTTAACCGTCGGTATTTTAGAAGGGCTGGGCTGGGGTTTAAGCCGTATTAGCAGAACACTGAGTCAGCTAGAAGCGGTTGCTGGCCGTTTGGAAACGGTCGAACCACTAGTGAATACACAAAATAAACCACTGGTGGTGGTGGACTATGCGCACAGCCCCGATGCCCTCAAGCGGGCACTAGAAGCAATACGCCCTAATGCGGCGGCGCGTGATGGGCGCTTGATTTGTGTGTTTGGTTGTGGTGGCGATAGAGATCGTACCAAGCGCCCGGTGATGGCTGAGATTGCTGAGCAACTAAGTGATTTAGTTTATATCACCAGTGATAATCCGCGCACTGAGGACCCGCATCGGATTTTAGACGAGATTGTGGCTGGTCTTTCTTCGCCATCGGCAGCGAAGTTAGCCATGGTAGAAAGACACCGAGATTACTCCATTCTCTATGCGATTTTGCACGCTGCGCCTGAGGATGTGATTTTGATCGCCGGGAAAGGCCATGAGGATTATCAGGAAGTGCATGGCGTGCGTCATTACTTCGATGATCGCCAATGGGCTAGTCTAGGCTTGTTGATGCGTGATGCCTTGGATATTAGTACCGATACGCGTCAATTACAGCCAGGGCAGTTTTTTGTGGCCTTAAAGGGTGAGAATTTTGATGCCCATCGCTTATTGGCTGAGGCTCAAGCTAAAAAGGCTCTAGCCGCTTTAGTCTCCAGTCCTGATAAGCATATCAGCTTGCTGCAAATTCAGGTCCACGATACCCAAGAGGCATTGATGACCATGAGTAAGGCATGGCGCAGTTTATTTAGCTTGCCGGTGATTGCAGTGACGGGCAGTAATGGCAAAACGACCACCAAGGAAATGATCGCGGCCGTTTTAAAAGCAGCCTATGCTGATAATTACCTAGCCACCGAGGGAAATTTAAATAACCATATCGGCGTGCCACTTAGCTTATTAAGACTGCGTGCTACACAGCAAATGGCGGTTTTTGAGTTGGGCATGAATCACCCTGGGGAAATTGCTGTGTTGGCGGATTTATGCCGACCAACGGTGGCGGTTCTAACCAATGCGCAGCGTGAACATCAGGAGTTTATGCAAAGTGTGGAGGCCGTCGCTCAAGAAAACGCCTCAGTGTTTGCGTATTTGGCCACGGGTGGCGTGGCGGTTTATCCGGCGGCCACAGAGTACACCGCTTTGTGGGATGAATTAAGTCGCCATCGTCAAGCCTTGCGTTTTGCGATTGCAGCGCCGACAGCAGAAATTTACGCCAGCGATTTGCAACCACAAAACGCTGGTATTGATTTTGTCTTGCATGCGCATGATAGTAGTACTGAAATTAGTCTACAAATCCCGGGTGAGCATAATGTGAGTAATGCGCTTGCTGCCGCAGGGGCTTGCTTAGCAGCGGGTGTGCCAGTGGCTCAAATAAAGCAGGGCTTGGAAAGCTTTGCTCCGGTCAGTGGACGCTTACAAAACTATGTGCTTAAAAATGGCACGCACTTAATTGATGATAGTTATAATGCTAATCCAGATTCTGTGCGCGCGGCGATAGATGTGCTAAGTGCTTTACCTAGCCCAAGGCTGTTGGTCTTAGGTGATATGGGCGAGGTGGGACCTGAAGGACCGCAAATGCACCGTGAAGTGGGTGCTTATGCCAAGCAAAAAGGCATTGAGTATTTGTTGACTTTTGGTGCCGCGACTGAGGCAAGCAGTCAAGCCTTTGCTGAGGGCGCTCAGCATTTTACGGAGCTGCCAGACTTACTCAAAGCCTTGGCTGAATTAGCGCCAGCAGCTGTATTAGTAAAGGGTTCTCGTTCGATGCGTATGGAGCGCGTGGTGCAGGATTTACTAGATAAACAGGAATAATAAATCTCGCTAGTAACGGGGAATGTACTCATGTTATATGAGCTCTTTAAGTATTTAAGTAAAGATTATAGTTTTTTTTCGGTTTTTGATTATTTGACCATGCGTGCACTGATGGCCAGTGCGACGGCATTGCTTATCGGTCTCGTCGCAGGACCAAAGGTGATCCGCAAGTTGTTAGAGATGAAGGTCGGGCAGGCGGTGCGTCAATATGGTCTTGAAAGTCACCTGGTCAAAGACGGAACGCCGACCATGGGCGGTGTCTTGGTGCTAATTTCTATTGCGCTGTCCACCTTGTTATGGGCTGATTTAAGCAATCGTTTTGTGTGGGTCGTGCTCTTTGTGACCGTGGGCTTTGGTGCTATCGGTTGGAGTGACGACTATCGTAAGGTGGTCTATCGCAACCCTGAAGGCATGTCGTCCAAAGAGAAGTTTTTTTGGCAATCAACCATTGGTGCCATCGCCGCGCTTTATTTGAGCTTTGCTGTATCAGCACCCGCCTCCGGCGATTTATGGCCATTATTTAAAGATTGGGTCATGAGTGGATTCACCATGCCGCTACCCGCACAGGCCGATTTGATTGTGCCTTTCTTTAAGAGTGTTAGCTATCCGCTAGGGGTATTCGGTTTTGCTATTCTTACCTGGTTGGTGATTGTGGGCGGCAGTAATGCGGTGAATCTGACCGATGGTTTGGATGGTTTAGCGATTATGCCGACCGTGATGGTGGGCGGGGCGCTAGGTGTTTTTGCCTATGTGGTCGGTCGTGTCGATTACTCAAGTTATTTACTCTTTCCCTATATTCCGGGCGCTGGGGAGATGTTAATTCTCTGTTCTGCCTTGGGCGGCGCGGGTTTAGCCTTTTTATGGTTTAATGCCTACCCAGCGCAGGTGTTTATGGGTGATGTGGGGGCATTGGCTTTAGGTGGGATGCTAGGCTGTATCGCCGTGATTGTACGCCAGGAAATTGTGTTTTTTATTATGGGTGGCGTGTTTGTCGTTGAAACGCTGTCCGTCATGCTCCAAGTGAGTTGGTTTAAATACACGAAAAAGCGCTATGGTGAGGGGCGACGCATCTTATTAATGGCCCCTTTACATCATCATTTTGAGAAAAAAGGGTGGAAAGAAACCCAAGTGGTGATTCGTTTTTGGATTATCACTATTATGTTGGTGTTAATTGGTCTTTCGACCTTAAAATTACGTTAGTTATCTTTTTCAATTTATTCTTTTAGAGTTAGGCCATGGCACAGCACAAAGACTTGTCTCAATCGCATGTATTAGTTTTAGGCTTAGGTGAGACCGGTGTCGCCAGTGCTTTATGGTGCTTGCGCCAAGGTGCTAAGCTGCGTATTGCCGATACCCGTGATGAGCCGGCGGGCCTGGCTGAGATTGAAGCGGCTGCTAAGGCGCAGCCGGCAGCGAAGATTTCCTATGCGCTAGGAGCCGCCTCGCTCCAAGCGAGCACCTTAGCGGGGATTGATTCACTGGTGCTGAGCCCCGGTTTATCGCCTAATGCCTCACCGGTGCGGGAGTTTTTGTCCCAAGCCGAGGCGCAGGGAATTGAAATTATCGGTGAGATTGAGCTCTTTGCTCGCGCCTTGCGTGATTTAAAGGCTAGCCGTGATTATGCGTGCGAGGTCGTTGCTATTACCGGTACCAATGGCAAAACCACCGTCACCATGATGGTGCGTGATATGCTGGAGACCGCTGGTTTGACGGCAGTTGCAGCGGGTAATATTAGTCCTGCTGCTTTGAGTGCATTGATGCACGCCTTGGATACCGATGCCCTGCCTCAAGTCTGGGTGCTAGAGCTATCTAGCTTCCAGTTGGCAACGGTACAATCTTTGCTGCCTAAGGCGTCGGTGGTCTTAAATTTAAGTCAGGATCATTTAGATTGGCACGTGGATTGGGCAGATTATGCACAGCATAAAGCTAAGCTTTTACAGTTAAGTGAGACTAAGGTGGTGGCTCGAGCCGATCCGGAAGTGTTAGCGATGGTGCCTGAGGTGGCGGCAGTCGAGGTGATTAGTTTCGGCGAGGATGAGCCGTCCTTACTAGGTGATTTAGGGATTCAGACATTGGGTGGCATGAGTTGGCTTGCCGCCTCCTGTGACGATGAGGGGTTCGAGACGCCATTGAGTGCGGGCGCCAAAAAAAGAAAAGCCGAAGCCTCAACTCGTACACCAGCTCATTTAAAGCAATTGATGCCGGTTGAAGCCTTGCCCGTTAAAGGGCGCCATAATGCGCTGAATGCCTTAGCTGCACTCGCGCTGTGTCGTGCGCTGGGGCTTAATTGGAGTCCGTTACTGCGTGCGCTGGCTGCCTTTAAAGCGGCTCCGCATCGGATGAATTTTGTACGCAGCATCGCCGGGGTGGATTTTATTAATGACAGCAAGGGCACCAATGTCGGCGCTACTTTAGCCGGCATTAATGGCTTAGCGCAGTCTCTGGTCGTGATTCTAGGGGGGCTCGCCAAAGGGCAGGATTTCAGTCCTTTATTAGCACCATTGCAGGAAAAGGCTAAAGGCATCATCTTAATCGGGCGCGATGCAAAGTTAATCGAAGCGGCATTGAGCGCAACAGGTTTGCCAATTAAGCACGCCGACTCCATGCAAGAGGCCGTGGTTGAAGCGATGCGTCTCGCCACCGCAGGCGATATTGTGTTATTGTCGCCAGCCTGTGCCAGTATGGATATGTTTAGCAATTATATGCAGCGTGGCGAGGCCTTTGCAGAGGCGGTACAGGATTTAGCGCATGAATATGGAGAAATTTAAATGAGTCTGAGCATGCGCGAGCGCTTTGTGCGTGAGGCGGAACCGGGGATTAATGAGGTTTCGCCCACTCGCAGTAAAATGCGCGACTATGATCTGGGGCTATTATCCATTATCGGCGTGATTTTGGTGCTGGGTTTGGTGATGGTGTATTCCTCCTCAATTGCGCTGACGGATGGACCGAGTAGTGAGGTCGTTAAATTCAACCGCTACTTTATGATGCAAGCCATTTATATTTTTATCGGCTTTTGCGGCATGTTCACGGTATTCAATATCAATATGGACAAATGGGAGGAGCTGTCCTTTCTCTTTTTTGGGGTAGCTGCGGTCTTATTGTTACTCGTCCTCATGCCCTTTATCGGCCGTGAGATTAATGGGGCAAAGCGTTGGATCCCCTTAGGGCCGGTCAATTTTCAGCCGAGTGAGATGATGAAAATGGCCATGGTGCTGTATGCCTCACGGTATGCAATTCGCTTTCGTGATGCCATTGGCTCTTTAAAACCCTTTGAGGGCTTTGTGTGCGGTGTGTTGCCGATTGCAGCCTTATTGGGATTGGCTTTGATACTGACCTTCCTTGAGCCCGATTTAGGCGCTTCCATGGTGCTCGCCTCCATTTGTGTCGGGGTTTTGTTCTTGGGTGGTCTGCATAGTTTTTACTTGGCTGGTCTTGGTCTATTAGGCGTGGGTTTGGTCAGTGCTGCCGTGTTATTCAGCTCTTGGCGCCTTAAGCGCTTGTTTGCTTTCTTAGATCCCTTTAGTGAGGAGTATGCGCAATCCTCAGGCTATCAATTAGTGCACTCCTTAATCGCTATCGGTCGTGGTGAATGGACTGGTGTGGGTCTAGGTTTTAGTATTGAAAAATTACATTATTTACCAGAGGCACATACCGACTTTATATTGGCTGTGATCGGTGAGGAACTGGGTTTTGTAGGTATTTTGACGGTAGTGATTCTGTATTTCTTACTGATTTTTAAATGTTTTAAGATTGGTCGCGTAGCCATTGCCATGGACCGCTACTATAGTGGTCTGGTGGCACAGGGGGTGGGTATTTGGATTGGTTTCCAAGCCTTATTTAATCTCTGCGTTTGTTTGGGTTTATTACCGACCAAGGGCTTAACCCTGCCGATGATCAGTTTTGGTGGTTCAGCCATGGTGATGACGCTTTGTGCACTGGGACTGGTGTTCAGAGTAGACTATGAAAATCGTCAATTAATGCGTGGTTTGCCTATTTCAGGCGTGCCTGCGCCAAGGTATGTGTGATGAGTGAAGCAATTGACCCAGCGGTTACGATGACAACTGATGCGCCAGAGGCGGCGGTGTTAGCGCCTACGATTCTAATCATGGCGGGTGGTACTGGCGGTCATATTATGCCGGGTTTGGCGGTGGCTGGTGAGCTGGAGCAGCGTGGCTGGAAGGTCTACTGGTTAGGTAATCCCGAGCGCATGGAGGGTGAACTTGTCCCCGCACGCGGTATTCCATTATTGCCAATGCGCTTTGCGGGTTTGCGCGGCAAGGGTCTGGCCGCTTTACTTAAATTGCCTTTTACCTTAGCGACGGCGCTACTTGATGCGCGTCGAGCGTTTAAAAAGGCAAAGCCTGATGTGGTCTTGGGCATGGGCGGCTATGCAGCGGTGCCGGGCAGTATCATGGCGTTTTTAAGTGGCAAGCCAATCGTGCTGCATGAGCAAAATGCGGTCGCTGGTAGTGCGAATAAGCTTATCGCTAAGTTGGCTAAGCGTGTGTTAATGGCATTTCCTAGGGCCTTAGCAAATGGCACAGTGGTTGGTAATCCGGTGCGTGCTGAGCTGTTAAAGCTAGCGCCACCCGAAGCGCGCTTTGCTAATCGCTCTGGACCCTTAAGGTTGCTAGTCGTCGGTGGTAGTTTGGGGGCGCTCGCTTTAAATAATTTAATTCCACAAGCGCTGGCCCAGATACCGGCGGCCCAGCGTCCGATGGTGACCCATCAGTCCGGTGCGGCACATCTTGAGATACTAAAAAATAATTATCATGAAGCCGGGGTAGAGGCAAATTGCGTCGCATTCATTGATAATATGGCAGATGCGCTTGCAGAAGCGGATTTATTAATTTGTCGTGCTGGTGCCATGACAGTCGCTGAGGTGGCTGCCGTGGGCGTGCCAGCATTGTTTGTGCCCTTACCGGGGGCGATTGATGATCACCAAACGGCCAATGCTCGTTGGTTGGCTGATGCCGGTGCGGCGGAGCTAAAAGCTCAATCCGCTTTAACTGCCGAGTGGTTGGCACAGTATTTAGTGTCGCAACAGCGAGCGCAACTATTATCAATGGCGTCTAAAGCACGGGCCATGGCGCTGCCCGGTGCGACGCATACAATTGCTGATGTTTGTGAGCAATTGGCTAGGGAATAAAATGAAGCATAGAATTAGAAATATTCATTTGGTTGGTATTGGCGGCTCAGGCATGAGCGGTATTGCCGAGGTCTTGATTAATCAGGACTATCAGATCAGTGGTTCGGATATTAATCGGAGTGCCGTCACGCAGCGTTTAGAGCAACTGGGCGCAAGAATTTTTTACGAGCATAGTGCGACCAATATTGATGCCGCTGAAGCGGATGTGGTGGTGACCTCGACCGCTATTTCTGGTGGTAATCCGGAGGTGTTAAACGCCCGTGCACAGGGGATACCGGTGGTCTCGCGCGCCATGATGCTAGCTGAGTTAATGCGTCTCAAAATGGGTATTGCAGTGGCCGGGACGCACGGTAAAACGACCACCACCAGCTTTGTTAGTAGTATTTTGGCAGAGGCCAAATTTGATCCCACCTTTGTGATTGGCGGTAAATTAAATTCCGCCGGCACCAATGCCTATTTGGGCAAAGGTGATTATATTGTGGTTGAGGCCGATGAGTCGGACGCATCTTTTTTAAATCTATTGCCGGTGATGGCGATAGTGACCAATATCGATGTAGATCATATGGACACCTACGGGCACGATGTGGCGCGCTTACGTAGTGCCTTTGTGCAGTTTACCCAAAATTTACCCTTTTACGGTACCGCCATTTTGTGCGTCGATGATGATAATGTCCGTAAAATTATCCCCTTTATTTCTCGTCCTATTGTGACTTACGGCTTTGATGAGGACGTTGATTATCGAGCGAGCGATATTCGTAGTGAAGGTGCGCAAATGTACTTCACTGCCCACAGAAAATGCGGTCGTCGCCGTCATTTGGCACCCATCGAGGTGACGCTGAATCTGCCTGGTCGTCATAATGTGTTAAATGCCTTAGCGGCAATTGCTTTAGCGACTGAACTAGGAGTAGAGGATGAGGCGATACTAACCGCACTTAAAAACTTTAACGGAGTGGGGCGCCGCTTTAGCTTTGTTGGTGAGTTTGAAGCCCAAGCCATTAACGGTGGTGGTAAGTTTACCGTGATTGATGATTATGGGCATCATCCGGTGGAGATGGCTGCCACCATTGCCGCCGTCCGCGGTGGTTGGCCCGATCGACGTTTGGTGTTAGCGTTTCAGCCACATCGCTATAGTCGTACCCGTGATTGCTTTGAAGAGTTTGTGCGTGTCCTCGGTCAGGCCGATGAGGTGATTTTAACTGAGGTCTATGCAGCAGGGGAGTTGCCGATTAGCTTTGCCAGTGGTGAGGCACTATCTAAGGCAATCGCTCAAGACGGTAAGGTGCAGCCACAATTTGTCCCCAATATAGAGGATTTACCACAAGCAATTCTGTCCTTTGCGCGGGGCGGTGATATTGTCATAACCATGGGTGCCGGTTCTATCAGCAAGGTACCTGCTAAAATCTTGGAGATTGCAAATGGCTAATACAACGCAGAATTTAGGTAGGGTCGGTGTGATTTATGGTGGCGTCTCAGCCGAACGTGAGGTTTCGCTGAATTCCGGTGCTGGTGTGCATGCGGCTTTGTTGGAAAAGGGCGTGGATGCGCATCTCTTTGATTTGGGTAAGCATAGCTTAGCCGAGTTAGAAGCACAGAAATTTGATCGTGTCTTTATTATTTTGCATGGTCGCTACGGTGAGGATGGTTGCATTCAGGGTGCACTGGAGATTATGGGTGTGCCTTATACGGGGCCTGGGGTGATGAGCTCGGGCGTGGCGATGGATAAAATCATGACAAAACGTCTTTTTATCGAGCAAAATATCCCCACGCCAAAGTATGTTGAGGTGCGTGACGCTGAGGATTTGCAGGCAGCGGTGAAGCAGCTCGGTCTGCCGATGATTTTAAAGCCAGCCCATGAGGGCTCAACCATTGGTTTAACCAAGATTGAAAATGCTGAGCAATTGGACGAGGCCTTAGCCCAAGCAACGCAATACGATAAGGTGTTATTAGCAGAGGAGTGTATCGTTGGTCGCGAGCTGACGGTGGCTGTACTTGGTAAGGGCGCAGAGGCACAGGCCTTGCCCATTATTGAAATTATTGCACCGGATGGGAATTATGACTTCCATAACAAATATCATTCCGATGAAACGCAGTATATTTGCCCAGCTGATTTACCTGCTGAATTAAGCGAAAAAATCAAAGCGCTATGTGTACAAGCCTATCGCACCATTGGTTGTGAGGGCTGGTCGCGGGTGGACGTGATGTTAAATCATGCAAATGAGCCGTATTTATTGGAAATTAATACAGCACCAGGTATGACGAGTCACTCTTTGGTGCCAATGGCGGCTAAAGCTGAGGGTATGTCCTATCCAGAACTATGTGTAAAAATTCTTGCCTCTGCTGATTTAAAAGTCGGTCGCAAGGGTTAAAATAGAGTGTAGCAGCTTATTTTTACCAAGGTGTTTTAGTGATATTTTCGGATCCCCGTTTTATTAACCGTATTGCCGGTTTTTTAACCGTAGTCGGGGTGCTTATTCTGCTTGGAGCCTTAGGCTATCGGGTGATGAATTTGCCGATGTTTAATATCACACGCATTGTGTTGGAGCCTAAGCAGGGGGATGTTTTATCCTATGCCTCGCCAGCTAGTATTCAAAGCACATTAGATGGGCAGGTGCAAGGTAATTTCTTTACACTTGACTTGCTTAAGGTGCAGCGCATTTTAAGCTCATCGCCGTGGGTGCGTCATGTGGATATTACCCGTTTATGGCCAAATGGCTTATTACTACGGATTGAGGAGCATGAGCCCTTTGCTTTATGGAATGACGAGGCATTGATTAACACCTGGGGTGAAAAGTATTTAGCGAATCGCGGTGAAGTCGATCGGCTTGATGACTTACCGCAGTTTTTTGGACCGGATGGATCGGAGCACTTAGTAGTACAGCGTTATGCAGAGTTGGTACGGTGGTTAAGTCCTATTAGTTTAAGTATAAAGGAACTGGGTCTAAGTGACCGTTATTCATGGCGTATTTTATTGGATAATAATATCACCGTGATTATAGGGCGCGACCCCGGGGCTGAGATTGCTAACCCATATGACGGTATGGGGGCGATGAGCTTTGCCGAAACCATTCAGCGTTTTGTACGCAGTTGGCCAGCATTGTTAAAACGAATTGACGGAAGACAGGTAGAACGCATCGATCTCCGCTATACTAGGGGTTTTGCAGTTACTTTTGCGGATACAGCCGGTTCTAAATCCTCCGATAAGCCATAAGTGAGTTATTTGAAAGATGAGTCGAGACCACAATAAGGATGTTATTGTTGCCCTGGATATAGGTACGAGTACGGTCGTAGCTATTGTCGCCGAGTGTTTGCCTGATGGTCGCTATGAGGTCATCGGTGTGGGTCAGGCAATTTCACGTGGCATGCGCAAGGGCGTGGTGGTAAATATTGAGCAGATTGTTGGCTCAATCCAGCAGGCGCTTGAGGAAGCTTGCCTGATGGCGGATTTTCGTATTCGTGAGGTTTATACCGGCATTGGCGGCAGCCACATTAACAGCTTTAACTCCAGCGGTATGGTGGCCGTGGTTGACAAGGAAGTCAGCTATGCCGATGTGCGCCGTGTGCTCGACACGGCCAAGGCGGTGAATATCGCCAACGATCATGAAATTCTTCATGTGATTACACAGCAATACACCCTCGATAAGCAGGAGGGTATTATCCAGCCGGTCGGTATGGCAGGTATTCGTCTTGAGGTGCGGGTACATATTATTACCGGTTTACAGAGCGCAACGCAAAATGTGGTTAAGTGTATTCGCCGTTGTGGGCTGGAGATTCGTGGATTAGTATTTCAGGCCTTGGCAGCCAGTCAGGTGTGTTTGACGGCTGACGAAAAGGAATTAGGCGTAGCCTTGGTTGATATCGGTAGTGGCACCACCGATGTGGCGGTTTGGCATGGCGGTGCCTTACGTCATACGGCGGTGTTCCCTCAAGGGGGTGATCAAATCACCAATGATATTGCCACCATGTTACGCACGCCGACACCGGACGCTGAGGACATTAAGTTAAATTACGGTGCCGCTAAAGCCAGTTTGGTCAATACCTTAGAAACTTTTGAGGTGATCGGTTTGGGCAACCGTGAAGCTCGGGAGATGGAGCGTCACGTCTTAGCTCAGGTGATTGAGCCGCGAGTCGAGGAAATCTTGATGGGCGTGATGAATGTGATTGCCGAATCTGGTCATAAGATCACCGGTTTGGTATTGACCGGCGGTACGGCATTATTACCCGGGATTCAGGAGCTGGCCGAGGATATGTTCCAAGTGCCAGTGCGTATCGGGGTGCCGATATATGATGGTAGCTTATCAGATGTGGTTTGTGAGCCGCGTTTTGCTACCGCAATGGGTTTATTAAGCTATTCGCGGATGCAGCAATATGCGCAACATGGCGATATGCCCAAAGAAGGTTTATTAAAACGTCTTTGGAACTTTATTACGAATAGTTTATAGTTTAGAATAGGTATTGCAGTGGAGTCGGGTGGAGATTTCTCAAAGGCAGTGCGAATGACGCATTGGCTCTTTCTTTGAGGTGATTTCCATGTTTTCATCATAGGGAAGTAGGAGTTATTTTTATGAGCATGGATTTAGGTTTCAAGTTCGTTGAGCAGGAGCAGCCTCAAAACGGCACGATTATCAAGGTGATTGGTGTGGGTGGTGCCGGTGGCAACGCCGTCAATCACATGATCGCCAAGGGTCTTAAGGGGGTTGAGTTTATCAGTGCTAATACTGACGCTCAAGCACTCGCCAGTTCCAAAGCTGAGCAAGTGATTGCCTTAGGTAAGACCGGTTTAGGAGCTGGTGCCAAGCCTGAAAATGGTCGCGCAGCAGCAGAGGCGGCACGTGAGCAAATCCGTCAGGCCTTAAGTGGCGCCCATATGGTATTTATTACCGCTGGTATGGGTGGTGGTACTGGTACTGGCGCAAGTCCAGTAGTAGCACAAATTGCCCGTGAACTTGGCATTCTTACAGTGGGTGTGGTTTCAAAGCCTTTTGGTTACGAGGGTAATCGCCGCATGAACGCAGCTGAAGCGGGTATTGAGAGCTTGTCTGAGCATGTTAACGCATTAATTGTGGTGCTTAACGATCGCTTAGAGGAGATGCTAGGCGGTGAAGCCACCATGCAAGAGTGCTTTGTGGAAGCCGATGATGTATTACACAATGCTTGCGCTGGTATTGCTGAAATTATTAATGTTGAGGGTAATATCAACGTCGACTTCGAAGACGTGAAAACCATTATGAGCGAGCAGGGCCAGGCGATGATGGGTACGGCTACTGCTTCTGGTGAGGACCGTGCCAAAAAGGCAGCCGAAGAAGCTATCGCTTGCCCATTATTAGAGGGTGTGGATCTCAATGGCGCACGTGGCGTATTAATTAATATCACCGCCAGTAAGAGCATCACTCAGCGTGAAGTACGTACAATTAACGAGGTGATTACAAGTTACGCCGATAAGGACGCCGTGATTATTTCCGGTATCGCTTATGACGAGGCTATGGCTGATCAGATTCGTGTGACTGTGGTTGCTACCGGTCTTGGTCGTAAAAAGCCTGAGATTGTAGCGCAAAACTCTGAGGAGCAGCTAGCTCGCACCGGTACGGATGATGCCACGGCAGTGATTCAAAATTTCCGTAGCGCAAGCGGCGGTTTCAATCCGATTCGCACGCCACGTAGTGCACGTAGCGCTCAGTATAATGTCGGTTTTGGTGATGTGAGCTCGACTGACACACCTAGCTTTACTCGTCGTTCCTTAACGGAAGAAGAGCGTAACGACAGTGATGTGCCAGCCTTCCTACGTAAGCAAGCGAATTAATTACGAGTTTTGTGCTTAGTTGCTAGCGGGGCAGAGGCTGTTGTTTTAGCTTCTGCTACTCGCAGTTAATGCTCATCACTTTAATTAAGGGTGCGTGACACCTTAGCGAGCCAATACTGTCTAATCATAGGTATTGGCTTTTTTTTGTTACAAAAATATGTCAATTCGTTTAGTTAGTAAAATCTAAATTTTAGACGCGGCTGGGGCATTTACTTAGGTTAAAATGCCTGGTAAATAAGAATTGATTGCAATAGATTTGATGGAAACTTGCCATGTTAAAACAAAGAACGATACAAAAGGCGGTCTCAACCATAGGTGTTGGCGTACACTCTGGTCAGCGCGTTGAGCTGACTTTGCGCCCTGCAGAGCCTAATACGGGGATTGTCTTTCACCGTATTGATACGCCCGAGATGATTGATTTTCCTGCCTTTGCGGAAAACGTCGGTAACACACGCATGGCCTCAGTTCTTGTCAATGGTGAATACCGTGTTTCCACGGTTGAGCATCTGATGTCTGCACTTGCCGGATTAGGTATTGATAATCTGCATATTGACCTAAGTGGTGAAGAGGTGCCGATTATGGACGGTAGTGCGGCAACCTTTGTGTATTTGATACGCTCTGCCGGCATTGTTGAGCAGGATGCGCCTAAGCAATTTATTCGCCTCAAGCGAGTGGTCGAAGTGATTGAGGGTGAGGGTGATAGCGCCAAGTGGGCGCGTCTTGAGCCTTATCCAGGCTTTGCTTTAGCTTTCTCTATTGATTTTAAGCATCCAGCCATTGCCTCCACGGCAAATTTTGCTGAGGTGGATTTTGCGGTAGATTCTTTTAGCAAAGACATTGCGCGTGCCCGTACCTTTGGTTTTGCCCAAGAGGTTGAGTTATTGCGCTCAGCCGGTTTAGGTCGTGGTGGTAGTTTAGACAATGTGATCGTGCTGGATGAATATCGTATTCTCAATGAAGACGGTCTGCGCTATGACGATGAGTTTGTTAAACACAAAATCCTAGATGCGATCGGTGATTTGTATTTGGCCGGTAAGCCCTTGCTCGCTAAATATGTCGCGTGTAAGTCGGGCCATGATCTGAATAATAAACTGGTACGTGCCTTATTGGCACAGCCTGATGCCTATGAAGTTGTGACCTACGAAGCTGAGGTCGCCAAGGCCGCAGGTTTTGGTCGTGATTGGCAGCTTGCCTAGTTGAACACGTCGCTCACAAGTCTAGGTGGTACTTCTTATCACCTTTAACTCTACATTTTGCAATGCCAGGCCGTGCTTATTAAGATGGCGCATCATGCTCGGGGCGAGTTGCTTAATTTTTGCGGCACAGGCATTGTTAGCGACCGCTAATCGTAGCGTGCCACCTGTATAATTAATAATCAAACACTGCTTTGTTAGTTCAGTGCCTAAGACACTGACTAACAGCGGTTGTAGCTTTAAAATCGTACGTGCCCGTTGTAGAACCTCGCCCGTTGCTTGCTCTTGTTCTAACCACTCAATAGCGGTGTGAAAGTTGGGCGGTTGACGATAATTACGATGTGATTTCATACTAAGGATGTAGCTTTGGCTAAAAAATTTGTATCACCTCGACGAGCCAAACAAAAAACGCAAAAGGTTTGGTCATTTAGCATCACCGTCTTGTGTGTCTTTATTGCCCTGGTGTCAGGTGCTTTGCTAGAGCGCCGCTTTGGCTATCAGCAGACAAAAGGGACTGTTGAGGCCACGAGGGATATCTCTAGTGTACCGCAAAACCCCGCTCAACAACATTTGATTGAACAAAGCTTGGCACAACTGGCGCAGCAATTAGCTGAAGCTAAAATTATGCTTGAAGACATCACCCGACTGACTAATCGCCTAAGTAGTGATAGCGCCATAAACCTCGGCATTGGTGGCAATACTTTAGCGCAGCCGAGTTTAAGCGAGGATGCGAAACCGATGGAGGAGTTTATTGATGAGGGCGGTTACTCCGGTGAGAAAATCGGTCGTGAGCTTGATCTGCTTAAGCAAAAGCTTAATTTGCAGCTAAATCGTGTACGTACCTTCGATGTTTTAATGCAAAGCCGTCAAATTGCCTTAGATAGGGTGCCCACTGGGATACCAGTATCGATGCTGCAGGCGCGTATGACCTCGCCGTTTGGTTGGCGCTTACATCCCGTAAGTGGTGAGTCGCGATTGCATGCCGGGGTGGATTTTGCAGCGCCTAAGGGCACACCGATTTATGCGGCCAGTAGCGGGGTGGTGGCGAGTTCAAGCTATGTCTCTGGTTATGGTAATTTAGTTGAGATTGATCACGGCTCGGGTGTCAGTACGGTATATGCGCACAATAGCGAAAATCTGGTGGAAGCGGGTGATTTGGTGACGCGTCGTCAACTGATTGCACGCATTGGTAATACCGGTAATTCGACCGGCGCGCATTTACACTTTGAGGTGCGAGTGGATGGGGTACCCATCGATCCCATACTGGTCTTAGGTAAGGATCTCTCGCAAGTCAAGCTAGGTGCCGGCAGTTCTTTCTTAGATACACTGAAGTTATTAAGTCAAGAATAAGTGCACAATTGCTTTTTGATAAAAAGCCACGGCAATATCTTGATATCTACAAACTTAGCCTCAAATACACAGGCTGATAGGTTAAACTGTAGGGCAATACCGCTTCATCACTTGGGGTCGAAGTCGGTCTTTTTAATATTCACACTATTAACAATATGATTTCCATTATTAAAAAAATCATCGGTAGCCGTAATGATCGACTACTCAAACAATACCGAAAAATCGTAGCCAAAATTAATAAACTAGAGCCTGAGATGCAGGCTTTGAGTGATGAGCAGTTAGCCGCTAAAACCACCGAGTTTAAGGAGCGATTAGCGGGTGGTCAGAGCTTAGATGATATTTTGCCTGAGGCATTTGCGGTAGTGCGCGAGGCCTCCGTACGTGTGTTGGGGATGCGCCATTTTGATGTGCAGTTAATCGGTGGTTTAGCACTCCACCAGGGTAAGATTGCCGAGATGCGTACCGGTGAGGGTAAGACTTTGATGTCTACCTTGGCGGTGTATTTAAATGCCCTAGCCGGTGAGGGGGTGCATGTTGTTACGGTTAACGAATACTTAGCGGCGCGTGATGCTCGCAATAATGGTCGCCTATATAATTTTTTAGGCTTAAGTGTGGGTGTGGTTGCTTCGAATCAGAGCAACCCTGAAAAAATTGCCGCCTATCGCGCTGATATTACCTACGGTACCAATAATGAGTTCGGCTTTGATTACTTACGTGACAACATGGAGTATCGGGTTGAGGACCGTCGTCAGCGCAAGTTGTATTATGCGATTGTGGATGAGGTTGACTCGATTCTCATTGACGAGGCGCGCACCCCATTAATTATTTCCGGTCAAGCCGAGGATAATACTGAGCTTTACCAAAAAATGGATGCGGTGCCAGCGATGATGACGCGCATGGCCCATGAGCCACGTCCGGATGAACCGGAACCCGAGGGTGATTTCTGGGTGGATGAAAAAGCCCAACAAATTCATTTGTCCGAAGCGGGTCATGAAAAGGCGGAGAACATCTTACGTCAACTGAATATTTTGCCTGAGGGGCAGTCCTTATACGATCCGCGCAATATCAGCTTAGTGCATCATTTGATGGTGGCCTTAAGAGCGCATAATCTTTTCCACCGCGATCAGCACTATGTGGTGCAGGATGGTGAGGTTGTGATTGTTGACGAGTTCACCGGCCGCTTTATGAAGGGTCGACGCTGGTCAGATGGTTTACACCAAGCGGTTGAAGCCAAAGAAAAAGTTCAGATTCAAAATGAAAACCAAACCTTAGCCTCTATTACGTTCCAGAACTATTTCCGGATGTACGAGAAGTTGGGTGGTATGACCGGTACGGCAGATACTGAGGCCTATGAGTTCCAGCAGATTTACGGGTTAGAGACGGTTATTATTCCGACCAATTTACCGATGATTCGTGAGGATCAGAACGATCAGATTTTCAAGAATGATGAGCAGAAGTTTGCCGCTATCATTAAGGACGTACATGATTGCTACGAGCGTAAGCAACCCGTCTTGGTCGGTACCACCAGCATTGAAAACTCTGAGTTATTATCGAATCTTCTGAAAAAAGAGGGTTTACCGCACGATGTATTAAATGCTAAGCAGCACGCACGTGAGGCAGAAATTGTCGCCGAAGCGGGTAAGCCAGGCGCCATTACCATTGCCACCAATATGGCAGGTCGTGGTACCGATATTGTGTTGGGCGGCAGCATTGAGAAAAGTATTAATCTGGTGATGGCCGACGATTCGCTTACTGCGGAACAAAAAGCATCTCGTATCAAGGAGATTCGCGAGGCGTGGGCGCCGATTAACCAACAGGTTAAGGAGGCCGGCGGTCTACGTATTATCGGTACTGAACGACATGAATCACGACGTATTGATAATCAGTTGCGTGGTCGTGCGGGGCGTCAGGGTGACCCAGGCTCATCGCGTTTTTATTTAAGCTTGGATGATCCTCTGATGCGTATTTTTGCGGGTGAGCGCGTACGTGCCATCATGGAGCGACTCGGTGTTGATGGCGAGCCGATTGAAGCCAAAATGGTAACCCGCTCCATTGAGTCTGCTCAGCGCAAGGTAGAGAGTCGCAACTTTGATATTCGTAAGCAATTACTTGAGTTTGATGATGTGGCCAATGATCAGCGTAAGGTGATTTATGGTCAACGTAATGAGGTATTAGAGTCTGCCTCATTAACGGATATTCTCGCTAACATGCGTCATGACGCCATGGCTGAGGTGGTGCACCAATACGTGCCTGCTGAGTCAATGGAGGAGCAGTGGGATATTCCAGCCTTGGAAAATGTCTTAGCTAGCGAGTGGAAGTTAGAGGTCCCTGTGAGTCAATGGCTTGCTGAAGATAGCAATTTAGACGATGAGGGAATTTTGGAACGCGTGCTTGAAGCGGCTGATAAGCATAACCAGGAGAAAATTGACTTGGTGGGCGAGCAGTCATGGGCGCAGTTTGAGCGTTCGGTGCTATTGGATCGCATGGATGCTAGCTGGCGCGAGCATTTATCGGCACTTGAGCATTTGCGTCAGGGGATCCATTTACGTGGTTACGCGCAACGCGATCCTAAGCAAGAGTACAAAAAAGAGGCATTTGCTCTGTTCTCCCATATGTTGGATCGTATTCGTGATGAAGCCGTGAAGATCTTGATGACGGTTCAAATTCAAGCACCTGAGCAGGTGGCTGAGGCACAGCAACAGCAGTCATCAGTGAAAAATATGCAGTACCACCATCCTCAGGCCGATGGCGCTGAGGATAGCGCTGACGGCGTCACTGTCTCTGATGAGGGTGATGTGTCCGCTGGCGGTATCACGGTTAAAAATATGATGAAGCATGTAGGTCGTAATGATCCATGCCCATGCGGTAGTGGCAAGAAGTACAAGCACTGCCATGGCAAGTTAAGCTAGTTTTAGCGATAAATTTGTCCCGTATAAAAGCTCACTAGTTCATGAGGATTAGTGAGCTTTTTTGATGAATCTTTTGATCTATCTCAAGTTTTTTATCTGATTCTCTCTATAGAATAAAAGATAGAGGTGCAGTCTTATCGGCTTATCAATGGCTTATGCCCTCAATTGTTTTTCTTCCTCATATCAATTGATTTGTTCTTGTCGTTATTTAGCGTAGTCATTGCTAAAGCATAGTGTGTCCTCTAGTCTCGATTTAACTATTTGGAGGAATTCATGAGTGATCTTAAGTGCTCAGTGCAGGCTCAAGAAAAGCTAAGCATCGCCACCTTATTGATGTTGGTGCTGATGTCTAGCGTGACCTTCATTGCGATTTTGTCAGAGATGATGCCCGCTGGTGTGTTGGATCATATCAGTGAGGGTTTGGCTATTTCGGTTGAAAGTGCCGGTCAGATGATCGGGCTCTATGCCTTAGCGAGTGCCATTGTGGCGGTACCATTAGTAACGGCAACGATGCGCTTTAATCGTAAGCCATTATTGCTGTGGTTATTGTTTGGTTTTGCCTTATCCAATATTGTGGTAGGCTTTTCTAGTTCCTATCTGTTGACCCTTGCGATGCGTCTTATTGGGGGTGCCATGGCGGGTATTCTTTGGGCCATGATTACCGCCTATGGGATGAAGATCGTATCGTCCAATCATCATGGGATGGCCATTGCCATCATCATGGCGGGCACCACCCTTGGGGTGAGCTTTGGCATGCCCTTGATGACATGGATTGGTACCGGTTGGGGTTGGCGCATTGAGTTTTTTGCATTGGGTGCGCTGATTGTGGGGATTATGGTGTTGGCCTTTTTCTTCCTACCGTCGGTGCCGGGTGAGCAAGTCACTCAAGAAAATAATCCCTTAAGCCTTTTAAAAAATAAGCATGTGTTGAATATTTTATTGCTTACTTTGCTTGGGGTGATGGCGCATTATGCGGTGTACACCTATATCACGCAGCTAGTGGACAGGGTCAATGTGCCTGGCGGTATTGAAACGGCCTTGCTGTTATTTGGTATTGGCTCCTTTATCTCCATTATGTTGGCAATGCGCTTTACCGATACGAGTTTACGTCGATTTACCAGCTTGATGTTCTTGTTAGGGGCGCTGGGTTTGGGCATGCTGTATTTTATCGCTCATTATTATCTGGCAGCTTATATCGCTTTTTTCTTATGGGGCATTTCCTTTGGGCCGCTGGTGACTATGTTACAAACCGCAGTGGCAAGTCATAGTGAAAGTGCCAAAGCCATTGCCACCAGTGTGCAAAGTAGTATGTTTAATTTTTCGATTCTATTAGCGACTTCCTTTGGTGGTTTTTTATTAGCTCATGCAAATATCATGGCGGTGGTGATGTTGGCCGTGATTTTATTAGCTGCAGCCACGATGATTTCCTTTATCTCCAAAGGTACCTTAGGTGAGCAGTAGTAGCTTTACCCTGATTGAAAATAGGAGTTTAAAATGACTAAGAAATTTATTAATGCGACAATTTATCGTCAACCCGATGCCAAAGAAATTTTAATTGAGGACGGTAAGTTTAAAGCCATTGGCAATCATTTACCCGATGCCAAGGAGGTCATTGATTTAGAGGGTAAACTGGTTTTACCTCCCTATGTTGATTCACATATTCACTTGGATTATGCCTATACCGTGGGTGAGATGGAGGGTATTGGGGCCAAGACAGGCACGCTGTTTGAGGCCATTGAGAATTGGCCTAAATACAAAGCGACGATGAGCAAAGAAAGTGTTAAGGCGCTTGCCCGCAAGGCGATTTATGACGAGGTATCACAAGGGGTGCAGCATATTCGTACCCATGCGGATGTCACTGATCCGAAGTTTACGGGTTTCAAGGCTTTGATGGAGCTTAAAGAAGAGCTAGCCGATAAGGTCTATATCCAGATTGTGGCCTTTCCGCAAAATGGTATGTACACTTACAAAGGTGGTCGTGACTTAGTCGAAGAGGCATTAAAAATGGGTGCCGAGGTGGTGGGTGGCATCCCTCACTATGAGCCTGCACGTGAGTTTGGTGAGAAGTCGGTCCATGATACGGTGGAGTTAGCGCTGAAATACGACCGTTTGATTGATGTCCACTGTGATGAGATCGATGATCCGAATGCACGCTTTGTGGAGCTACTGAATGCTTTAGTCCTCATGGAGGAGTATGGTGTGCGTACCTCTGCGAGTCATACCTGTTCTTTTGGTTCAGCGGATGATGCCTATGCTTTCCGTATGTTTGACCTCTTTATGAAGAGTAAAATGAATTTCGTTTCCCTACCGACTGAAAACGCCTACTTACAGGGTCGTCAGGACACCTATCCGAAGCGTCGCGGTCTTACTCGGGTTAAGGAATTTATGCATATGAATATTAACGTGGCCTTTGGTCAAGACTCCATCAATGATCCATGGTACCCATTAGGGAATGGCAACTTGATGAATATTTTGGATAATGGTATCCACCTCAGTCAGTACGCCAGTCCTGAGGAGCTAGAAAATGCCTTTGATCTGATTACTTATAATGGGGCAAGATGTCTGAATATTCAGGATGAATATGGTCTAGACGAGGGTAAGGCTGCGAACTTCATTGTCTTAGATGAGAAGACAGTCTTTGATGCCATTCGTCGCCGTGTGGATGTGGTGATGTCCGTGCGCAATGGCGACTTCCTCTTTAAGAAAAAGCCGCAAGCGTTTGAGGTTGAGTTTAAGTTGTAGGAAGAAAATAGGGTGTAGCGATGTCTTGGCTACACCCTTTAATTTATCGTGAGCGCTATATATCACGCTGCTTGTCTTGGAGCGCATCACCACCACGCTCGTATTTATGAGTTGTCAAATTTACTTGAGAGACCTTAGTAACAGCAAGCGCTGAAAAATCATCCATGTCACGAGCGGCTTTATTGCGCATTTTGAACTGCCAAGCGGCGGCTAGCATTGAGTTAGCGCTTGTTCTCAGTTGGTATTCAGCTTGTTAGATATATAATTACTAGCGATAAGAGCGCCGTTTAGTCTTCTTGGCTTATCCCAGGGGTAAATCTGGGGCGTCTGGAGGGCTAGGCTGAAAGATGTTATACTTTGGCTCAATCAATATTAAATATTTTTATCTTTATACCCATGTAAGTTATCGCTACCTCCTTTTTTGCTTTGTTTTTCTGTTGTTTAATAAAGCACAGTGGGTAGCTCATGGCGTCTTTATTTTTCCTTGCTGTTGGCTCTAGCTGCCTGCTGTGTAGAATTGGATTTCTGCATGTCTAATTTATATTCCACCTGGTTTTTTAATGCGCGTCGAGATGTGATCTCGGGGCTCTTAGTTGCCTTGGCACTCATCCCCGAGGCCATTGCTTTTTCTATTATTGCTGGTGTAGATCCTAAAGTGGGCTTGTATGCCTCATTTAGTATCGCCACCATTATTGCGTTTGTAGGTGGCCGCCCAGGCATGATTTCGGGTGCGACTGGAGCCATGGCTTTGCTAATTGTGTCTTTAGTTAAAGACCATGGTCTCCAGTATCTGTTAGCGGCTACCATTTTGGCAGGCTTAATTCAAATCGTAGCAGGTATGATTAAACTGGGTGGCTTGATGCGCTTTGTGTCTAAGTCAGTGGTCACGGGTTTTGTCAATGCGTTGGCTATTCTTATCTTCTTAGCCCAGCTGCCTGAGTTAACGAATGTGACTTGGCATGTGTATGCATTGACCGCGTCCGGTTTGGCTATTATTTATCTATTGCCGCGCATCACGACTGTGCTTCCTTCTCCTTTAGTTACGATTGTGGTGTTAACGGCTATAACGATGTGGTTTGGCATTGACGTGCGCACAGTGGGAGATATGGGGGAGTTACCAGATACGCTACCTATTTTTCTCATTCCCGATATCCCTTTTAATTTAGAAACCTTACGGATCATTTTTCCTTACTCCTTGACCTTAGCGGTAGTGGGTTTATTGGAGTCGTTGATGACGGCTTCTATCGTAGATGACATGACCGATACTCCTAGTAATAAAAACCGCGAAAGTATGGGGCAAGGTGTAGCAAACGTGGCTACAGGTTTTTTGGGAGGGATGGCAGGCTGTGCCATGATTGGGCAGTCGGTGATTAATGTGAAAGCGGGTGGTCGAGGTCGTTTATCTAGCTTATGTGCAGGTGTTTTTCTGCTGATTTTGATTGTGTTTTTAGGAGATTGGGTTAGCCAGATTCCTATGGCTGCATTGGTTGCAGTGATGATTATGGTTTCGATTAGTACCTTTGATTGGCAATCGGTTAAAAATTTGGTGGTGCACCCCAGAAGTTCTAGTGTCGTAATGATCGCTACGGTAGTGGTGACTGTTTGGACGCATGATCTAGCAAAAGGCGTACTAGTAGGCGTGTTGTTATCAGCCATCTTTTTTGCGCACAAAGTAGTGGATATATTATGTGTGCATAATTATCTTTCCGAGGATGGGACGTTCCGTATTTATAAAGCTAAAGGGCAGCTGTTTTTTGCGTCAGCAGGGCAGTTTGTTGACAGCCTGGATTTAAATGAGCCTATCAAGTCAGTACACATTGATTTGTCTGAGGCGCATATTTGGGATTTAACAGCAGTTGAGGCTTTAGAGAGGGTGCGCACTAAGTTGAGTCATAAAGGGGTGAAAGTTTACTTTATTGGTCTGAATAAGCAGTCCCGTCGTATTATTTTACAACTGGCAAACGAGCCTAAAAAATTATTAGCGGTGTCTCGTTAAGTCATTTATTTTAAAGAAAGAGCCTGATTTTATAGATCAGGCTTTTTTGTAGCCATTGATAGCATTTCCACTATATTCGCATTATTGAAATAGCTGATATCTTTAAACACTGACCAACGAAGAAGTTATGAATGAGCTTTGGGTATCCCCTTTGCATTATGTGTATAGCAGCCGGTGAGGTCTGCCCTATTTGTCCGGCTCATCCCGTTACAGCGCATTGGGGCTATGCCTATCTTTCTAAGCTCGGTGACTCAGAAGAGGAAAAGTTAGCTAAGTTGAGCCTCAAGCTTAGCGGCTAAGGCTGTTCTCATACAGTTGCTTGCGCAGCTTGTCTGTGAGTGCCTCAATGCTATCGCCATGGCTCGGCTGTGAATGTTCAGCCTCTGCACCATGCTTTTCGTTGAGTTAATAGCTATTACCATTTAGTTGCATGAGCCGTCGAAAAACTCAGTCTTGACGGTTCTATGCGAGTAAAGGGGCGCAAACTACATTCTATTTGATAAGCTTACGGATGGCGCTAAATGTGAAAGCTTAAACTATAATTGCAGTTAATAAATGAATTAAAGATAACCATAAATACCGTATTGAGATAATTATGACGAGTACACAGCAAAGAGAAGAATTACACCGCCGCATTTGGCAGATCGCCAATGAGGTTCGAGGTTCCGTCGATGGTTGGGACTTTAAGCAATATGTTTTGGGGACATTATTCTATCGCTTTATGAGTGAGAATTTTGCTCGCTTTATTGAAGCAGGTGATGAGAGTGTCAATTATGCAGCCCTATCAGATGAGGTGATGACTAAGGAGCTCATTGAGGATTGTATTCGTGTAAAGGGTTACTTTATTTACCCTAGTCAGCTCTTTCAAAATGTGGTCAAAGATGCGCATAAAAATGACAATCTTAATATCGATTTGGCCAATATTTTTGCTGCCATTGAAAATTCAGCCAATGGCTTTGAGTCAGAAAAAGATATTAAAGGGCTCTTTGCGGATTTTGATACGGGTAGTAGTCGTCTAGGTAATACGGTTGCCGAGAAAAATAAACGTCTAGCGGCGGTATTAAAAGGGGTGGCAGAACTGGATTTTGGGGATTTTGAAGAGAACCAGATCGATCTCTTCGGTGATGCTTATGAGTTTTTGATTTCTAATTATGCAGCCAATGCAGGTAAGTCTGGGGGCGAATTTTTTACCCCACAAAGTGTTTCTAAGCTGATCGCTAAGTTAGCACTGCATGGTCAGACTTCAGTCAATAAAATCTATGACCCGGCCTGCGGCTCAGGATCATTGCTACTGCAAGCGCAAAAGTACTTTGATGTGAGTAATATTGAAGAGGGCTTTTTCGGTCAGGAAATTAATCACACGACCTATAACTTAGCTCGTATGAATATGTTCTTGCACAATGTTAACTACGATAAGTTTCATATAGAGCGTGGTGATACCTTATTAAAACCGCGGTTTAAGGATGATAGACCCTTTGATGCGATTGTCTCGAATCCACCTTATTCAGTTAAGTGGCCAGGCACGGATGATCCGACCTTAATTAATGATGAGCGCTTTGCGCCAGCAGGGGTGCTAGCGCCAAAGTCTAAGGCGGATTTAGCCTTTATTATGCATAGTTTGAACTATCTATCCAGTAAGGGGCGCGCTGCTATTGTGTGCTTTCCCGGTGTGTTTTACCGGGGTGGGGCAGAAAAACAAATTCGTCAATATTTAGTTGATCATAACTATGTGGAAACCGTGATTTCGATGGCGCCGAACTTATTCTTTGGTACCTCCATTGCGGTGACGATCCTCGTTTTAGCAAAAAATAAAAGCACCACCAAAACACAGTTTATCGATGCCAGTAAGTTATTTCATAAGGTCACGAATAACAATGTGCTGTTAGATGAGCATATTGAAAAGATCATGACCGTTTTTGATAGCAAAGAAGATATCGCACATTTTGCACAGAGCGTGGACAATGAAGTCATTGCTCAGAATGACTACGTGCTATCCGTCAGTAGTTATGTCGAGGCAAAGGACACGCGCGAATTAATTAATATTACTGAGCTGAATGCAGAGATTGAAGCGACGGTGAAAAGGATCGAGCAGTTACGTGCTGAGATTGATGCGGTGATACAAGAGATTGAAGCATAAGCGAAATAATTTTATACACCATGGAGAAAAATCGGGATTTCCGATTTTTCTACCAAAGCAACTGAATATCAAGCTTTTGCGCGCTGAAACGGGCGTAATCGTGGCGGAAATTGAGAGTGCATAGGAAAAGATAAGGGAAATGAATTTTTTAGAAAAGTTGTTGGATGGTGCTGAGGTTGAGTGGGTGCCTTTGGGTGATATAACTAGCTATGAGCAACCGACAAGGTTTCGTGTTGAGTCAACAGATTATAACGACGCTTATAAGACACCTGTGCTTACTGCTGGGCAAACTTTTATTCTGGGTTATACGAATGAGGTTGAAGGGATTTACGAAGCATCTGTTAAGCCAGTGATTATCTTTGATGATTTCACTACGGCTAACAAATGGGTGGACTTTGATTTCAAAGTGAAGTCATCAGCGATGAAAATAATATCGTCAGCTGATGAGTCTTTGGTTTTGACAAAGTATATTTATTACTGGCTAAATGTCTTACCGAGTGGTCTAGTAGAAGGCGAGCATAAACGTCAATGGATTAATTGTTTTGCGAAAAAAACAATCCCAATCCCATGCCCAGACGATCCTGCAAGGTCGTTGAAAATCCAGACAAAAATTGTCCAGATTCTGGACAATTTTACGGAGCTTACAGCGGAGCTTACAGCGGAGCTTACAGCACGTGAGAAGCAGTATGAGTATTATCGAGATCATCTTATAAACTCTGCGAGTGAAGCTATAGGCTCATATGAGCTAAAAAAACTTGGCGATATTGCTGCTCTTTCTGGAAAACGTATAAGTTTCGAAGAGCTAGATGAGTCAACTTTTGTGGGCGTAGATAATCTTCTTCAAAATAAAAAAGGCAAAGTGAATTCCAATTATTTGCCGACGACTGGTAATCTCACTAAATACAAGAGTGGTGATATTTTGCTAGGAAATATACGACCCTATCTGAAAAAGATTTGGCATGCGGATAGAGAAGGGGGTGCTAGTGGTGATGTTGTAGTGATTCAGCTAACAGATAAGTCGGTTAATAGTCGTTATATCTATCATGCTTTATCGTCCGATAAGTTTTTTGACTACAACACGCAATATGCCAAAGGTGCAAAAATGCCACGTGGAGATCGGAGGAAAATCTTAGAGTTCGAAATCCCAGTCCCACCCCTCGCCGAGCAAGAACGCATCGTCGCCATTCTCGATAAATTCGATACCCTGACGACCTCAATTACAGAGGGCTTACCCCGTGAAATTGAATTACGTCAAAAGCAATACGAATATTATCGTAATATCCTTTTAAGCTTCAATAAACTAGAAGAGGCCTAGTGCCACACCTTGAGGAAAGTTAATGACAAGTCATCAGGCCATTGCAGAATCGAATAATTTTATTATCCTAAGTAAGCTTGAGCGATCCTACAGCATCGATGGTAGTTATCAGTCTGAAGCGCAATTAGAAAGTCAGCTGATCAAAGACTTACAACAACAAGGTTATGAGTACTTGGCTAATATCAAAACGTATGAAGATATGTTGGCTAATGTGCGCCTACAGTTACAAAGCTTGAATCAGCTCACTTTTAACGATAATGAATGGCAACGCTTTGTCACGGAGTATTTGGATAAACCGAGTGAGGGGCATCTTGAGAAGTCCGCAAAGGTGCATCATGACCATATCCATGACTTTAGTTTTGATGATGGGCGTCGAGCCAATATTTATCTCTTTGATAAAGATAATATTTCCCGCAACAAGCTGCAAGTTATTAAGCAGTTTGAGCAACAAGGAACGCGCCTAAATCGCTACGATGTGACGATTCTTGTCAATGGTTTGCCGATGGTACAAATTGAGCTAAAGCGTCGTGGCGTAGCAATTCAGCAGGCCTTTAATCAGGTGAATCGCTATAGCCTGGAGAGCTTCAATAGTGAGAACTCACTCTATAAATATTTGCAGCTTTTTGTGATCAGTAATGGCACCTATACTCGCTATTTTGCAAACACCACGAAGCGCAATAAAAATAGTTACGACTTCACCATTGAGTGGGCGCTTGCCAATAATCAGGCGATTAAAGACCTACAGCATTTTACCGCAAGCTTTTTTCAGAAAAACACCTTACTCAATGTGTTGCTACGCTACGCTGTCTTTGATAGCACGCAGACGCTATTAGTGATGCGCCCATATCAAATTGCGGCAACCGAACGTATTTTATGGAAAATTCAAAGTGCCTATCATGCCAAGAACTGGTCTAGGCCTGAGAGTGGTGGCTACATTTGGCATACCACTGGCTCAGGTAAAACATTAACCAGTTTTAAGGCCGCACGCTTAGCCACGCAGTTAGACTTTATTGATAAGGTCTTCTTTGTGGTGGATCGTAAAGACCTCGATTACCAGACGATGAAGGAGTATCAAAGCTTTGCGCGTGATAGCGTGGATGGCTCGCGTAATACCGCGCAACTAAAGAAAAATATTCAGAAACTTAACGATAAAATCATCGTAACCACCATTCAAAAGCTGAATAATCTGCTTAAGGATGACGAGAAATTAGCGATCTATGAGCAACAGGTAGTCTTTATCTTTGATGAGTGTCATCGTAGTCAGTTCGGTGAGGCGCAGCGCAATATTAAGCGCAAATTTAAAAAGTTCTATCAGTTTGGTTTTACAGGTACACCGATTTTTGGCGATCAGCGTGATGAACAGGGTGCCTTAATCCGTCGCGGTAATGCCTTGGATAATCACAACACCACGGCGAAAGTATTTGGTGAATGCTTACATACCTATGTCATCACCGATGCGATTAATGATCAGAAGGTGTTGCGATTTAATATTGACTATAACGATGTGAGGCCGCAATTCAAGGCGATTGAGAGGGAGCAAGATGAGCAAAAGCTAAGTGCCCATGAGAGTAATGCCGCCTTTTTGCACCCTTTACGCATTAAGGAAATTACCGAATATATTCTCGCTAATTACCGTCATAAAACAGCTCGCCAAAAGCTAGGACAGCAGGGGTTTAACGCCATGTTTGCCGTAGCGAGTGTGGACGCTGCTAGGTTGTATTATGAAGAGTTTAAGCGCCAACAAGAGGACGTTGAAAACCCATTAACAGTGGCTACCATCTACTCCTATGCTGCAAATGAAGACCTTGAAGCTGTGGGTCAACTGCCTGACGAGGGCTTTAACACGACTCGCTTACAAAGCAGTGATAAAGAGTTTTTAAGTGATGTGATTGCTGACTATAATGCGCAATTCAAGACTAACTATAGCATCGACGGACGGAGCTTTGAGGATTACTATAAGGACGTGGCTAAGCGGGTCAGAGAGCGTGATATCGACCTTTTAATCGTGGTTGGTATGTTTCTGACGGGTTTTGATGCCCCTACTTTAAATACGCTATTTGTTGATAAAAATTTACGCTACCATGGCCTTATTCAAGCCTTTTCACGTACCAATCGTATTTACAACAGCACCAAGGCCTTTGGTAATATCGTCACCTTCCGCGACTTGGAGCAAAATACCATTGATGCCTTGGTGTTATTTGGTGATAAAAATGCCAAAAATATTGTGCTTGAACGTAGTTTTGATGAGTATATGTTTGGCTTTGAGGATCCGCTCACAGGGGATGCCAGTCCTGGCTTAGCTGAGGTGATTAAGCAGTTGACGGCGCAGTTTCCAGAACCGACGAATATCATTTTAGAAAAGGAAAAAAAGCGCTTTGTCGAGCTCTTTGGTAGCTATTTACGTATTGAGAATATCTTACGCAATTACGATGAGTTCGTTGCACTTAAAGATTGGCAAACCATTGATGTCGATAATCCTGATGCGGTCGCACAATTTAGGGAGGAGCATTTTCTCAGCGAAGAGAGCTTTGCGCGTATTCAGTCGGTGACAGTTAGTTTGCCAAGTGAGCGTGAGGTTCAGGATTATCTTTCGACGTATAACGATATTCGTCAGTGGTTTGCCAGACAAAAAGAGGGTGAGCTGTCTGGGGAGGGCGAAGTCGATTGGGATGAGGTCGTCTTTGAGGTGGATTTATTAAAATCGCAAGAGATTGATCTAGACTATATCCTCGGTCTACTGCTAGCACATAATCAGCAGCATCAAGATAAGCAGGCGGTGATTGAGGAAGCACGCCGCTTGATTAGTGCGAACTTTAGTGTGCGCGCCAAAGAGACACTGTTAGTGCATTTTATTGAGCAAGTGGATCTAAATGGGCTCACAGAAAAAGAAGATATTATTGAGGCTTTTTATCATTTTGCCCAAGCCGAACAAAAGCGTGATGTTAGAGAGCTGATTCAAGAGGAGGGCTTAAATGAGCCCGCAGCTAAGCGCTATATCCTCAACTCCCTCAGGCGTGGCTACGCCTCAGAAAGTGGCACTGAGTTAAACCAGGTCATGCCACGCATGAGCCCCTTAAACCCTCTGTATTTAGCCACTAAGACACGCATCCACACCAAGGTGCAGCAACTTGTGGAGACCTATCACGGTGCGGGTGGGGATTTGTAAGTAGTGAGGACGTGGTGCCCATGCACGACGTCCACCATCCGCTAGCAGCTCATCCCTCGCTACACCCAACAACTACATTAAGAAAATAGTCGCTAAGCCCAAGAAAATAAAGAAGCCTAAGGAGTCGGTCGCAAAGGTGAGTAGGACCGATGAGCCCAAAGCAGGATCCTTATTAAAGCGATCACGAATCATCGGAATTAGTACCCCTAACGTAGCCCCTAATTGCATATTGAGTACCATGGCGGCTGCCATCACAAGGGCAATTTTGATGGAGCCGGAGAATATCCAGGCAAAGGTACCAGCAATTAAGCTACCCCCTAAGCCCACGCAGGAAGTGACAAAGAGTTCACGACGGAGCAGGGTGCGAGCGTTTTTCTGGTTTACGCGGCCTACAGCTAGTGCACGAATCACCATGGTCATGGTTTGGTTGCCCGAGTTACCACCAATCCCCGCCACAATCGACATTAGGAAGGCAAGAATCACAATATGGCTGACCGTACCCTCAAAGCGAGAGGCAACCACCGACGCAATGGAAGCGGTGATCAGGTTAATTAAAAGCCAGGGAGCACGGTTAGGAATGGCTCGGCGAATGGGTACGAAAATATCCTCTTCCTGAAGACCGGCTTGTGATAAGGCATGCTCATTCGAGTCCTCTCGAATCACGTCAACAATGTCGGTAATCGTTACCCGACCAATGAGGGTTTGCTCCTCATCAATCACTGGGGCGGAGACTAAGTCATAGCGTTCGAAAGCAGAGGCCGCCTTACTGTCTTTGGCTTCAGCTTTAAGTGAGAGATAATCCGTTTGCATCACCTCGGTGACTGATTTTTCCGAGTCATTGACCAATAAGCTACTTAAGGATAAGACCCCCTTGAGTTTGTTATTTCTATCGACCACAAATAGTTGGTCAGTATGCTCGGGTAATTCACCCAGCATGCGCAGATAACGAAGTACAACCTCTAAGGTCACATCCTCGCGCACACGTACAACCTCAAAGTCCATGATGGCACCCACGGTACCTTCAGGGTAACCAAGGGCGGAGCGCAATTGCTCACGCTCTTCATCGCTCATGCTTTTTTGAAGCTCTACCACCACCTCCGGCGGTAAGTCAGGAATCAAGTCGGCAAGCTCGTCGGCGTCTAAGTCTTCGGTTGCGGCCAGAATATCATCCTGGTCCATTTCCGCAATCAATTCTTCACGGACCCAGTCATCAACCTCTAATAGAATATCCCCGTCATGATCGGCATGAGCCGCATTCCAGATCTTGATACGATCCTCAGACGGTAGGGATTCAAGAATAAAAGCAATATCGGCAGGGTGAAGGTGATTAACCAAATCGCCTAATTCGGCCTCATGCTTACGCTTTAAGACCGTTTGTACGAGTTCCGCACGATCGGAGGAACCCTCCTGTTGCGATAAAACATTTTCAACTAAGGCTTGCTTTTTTAAGAGCTCCTTAATTTGTTCAATGATTTGTTGCTGGTGCTCGCTGTCAAGTTGCTTGGGCACGTTGATCATCACTGCTTCAACCGGCTCACTTTGGGCACCGTGATTATCGCTCGCAGTGTGTTCAAGCTCCTCGGTTGGCATGCCGGGTACTTGCTCTAAGGTATTTTTATTGTTGTCTGTATGCTTCGTCATTAATACAATAACCTTTATAAATATCGGTGGTGTGGGCGCGCATTGGTCTTAGAGCTGCTGTCTAATCAGATTGCCAAAGTCCTCTTCAATCGATTTGGTAGAAGCGATGATATTACCGCTTTGGGGCCAAGGCTCTTTTTCATAAATATCACTGACCGTACCGCCCGCCTCACGTACTAGGATGGTGCCGGCACACACATCGTAAGGGGCCAATCCCATTTCCCAATAACCATCAAAGCGCCCACAGGCAACCCAGGCCAAATCTAAGGCGGCTGAACCCAAACGTCTAATGCCACGGGTATGGTGCATTGCTTCCTTAAAGCCTCTCATGTAAGGCGCTTCAAAGGAAAAATCTCTAAAAGGCACACCGGTCGCTAAGAGGGCATCTTCCAGGTGTTTGGCTTGGGAGGTATAGATGCGCTGACCATTTAAAAAGCAACCATCCTGATAAATGGCACTGAACATCTCCTGACGATTAGGGTCATAAACCACACCGAGAATGGGTGTGTTAACCTCAAGTGGCGGTGTATTAGGAATAAGCACCGTGCCAGCGCGTGCCACTAAACCAATTGAAACCGCATAATGCGGTATCCCGTGAAGAAAATTGGTGGTGCCATCTAAGGGGTCGATAAACCAAGTATATTGGGACTCATCTAGATTAGCTGAGGTGCCGCTCTCTTCAGCCACAATGGCAATTTCTGGTGTGCGCTCGCGCACCACTTGTAATATTGCTTGTTCGGCATCTTTATCGGCTTGGGAGACTAGATCGTTGCGGGATTTGTAGGAAATTGATAATTTGCTATGATCCTGAGCATAAATGTTCAGAATAGAAGCCGCTTCCTTAGCTGCGCTTGTAGCTGTTTCAAGCGCATGGTAAAAATCCACTTTAAAATCTTGCATGACGATGTTTCCCCAACCTGTCAAAAGGGCGTAGACTGTTTTAAATAGACTTTGGTGCAGATACGCTGCGCCGCTAGCAGAACAAACCATAAGTATACTACAAGGCTATTACGGCTTTTTTAAAGATTTAAATTATTTCCCTTATCCCTTATCCTAATCCTTTATGCGTAAAGAATTTCACTTATTTCCGGCGAGGCTGACGGTCCAAGAATCGGCCTTGACCATCGCTAGCGAGCTGCAGAATGTGCGTGTAGATGAGACTTGGCTGCACCAATGGCAGCTACGTCTTGATACACAATGGCCGGAGATTGAAGGTGCGCTGCGGCACCGGGCTGCGATGCAAATCATGCTAGAGGGGGAGTGCGCTATCGTATTACTACCCTTACTGTTGGCGCAAGCGAGCAACTGTAAAAGGCATGTTTTATGCAGTGATAATGTGTATTTAGCCGCAGCGGATTGGCAACAGCTAGAGCAGTTTTATCAACAAAGCGGTATTCATTCCAAGGCACTAGATGCCGTATTTGCCTGCTTGCGTCAACGCTGGCCTTTAGCTTTGCCGGGCGTGCATCGCTTGGATGCGGAGGATGGTAGCTATAGCGTGACGCTAGGGCTAGCTGAGCCGGCCTTTATGCAACAACAATGGCTTTGCTCCATTGATGTTTTTGTGCGTGATGAGAGCGGGCAGCAAAGGCAATGGCCGTGGGTATTACGCTATGCGGCAGCGGATTGTTTTTTTGTGATGCGTCCTGAGTTGCTTGCGCGGGAGGATTTTAAAGAGGCGGCTCGAAAAGCTGGTATGCAGCTAGTGGGGGCTAGAGGCCGTCGAGCGCATTTGCAAGGGCAGCCGCCCACTTTGAATCAGCAGCGGCGCATGGCGATCGTCGGTGGCGGGATTGCGGGGGCCGGTATTGCGATGGTGATGCAGCAACGCGGTTGGGAGGTGACGGTATTTGATCCGGGCTTTGCCGAGTCGAATGCAGCTAAGCATCAACATCATATCGCGGCGGCTATGACGCCTTTTATTTCCGTGGATGATAATCATAAATCTCGTTTAAGTCGTAATGCTTTATTGCGAGCTTTACATCACTGGCGAGATTTTCCAGATGAGGTGATTTTATCTCGTCGCGGTAATGTGGAGATAAATCGGGATAAGGGCTATGGCAAGGATATTAGCTTGGCGGTGGAGAGTTTGGGCTTTCCCGAGGCATGGGTGCGGCGTTTAGCACCGGCGGAAGTATCGGCTTTGTTGGGTTTTGATTTGGCCGAAGAGGGTGTTTTTTGGTCGCAGGCGCGCATTATCAGTCCTGAAAACTTGCTGCGGCATATTTATAAAAGCTTTGACTTAAGGCAGTGTAGTGCACGCGTTGTTTCTGTAAAAAAGTGTGCCGCAGCGGGTGTGTGGACGCTTTATGACGAAGCAGAGCAAGCCTTGGGTGAGTTTGAGCAGGTGGTTTTAGCTAATGCTGCTGATTGTTTGGCGATTTTAGATAAAAGTCAGTTGTTGCAGCGTGCTAATGCGAGCGGTGAATTAAAAGCAGCGATGCCAAAAATCACCTCCACTTTACACTGGATGGGGGGCGAGGTGATGCATGTGGCAGCCACGCGTTTAAAACAGGTGCCACACGTAGGCTTGGGTGGTCAGGGTTATTTTTTACCAGCGACGGCCGATGGTTTATGTGTTTTAGGCAGTACCTATAGGCATGGGTTGCGTGATCCGGGCTTAAGTCATGAGGGACAAGCAGTGATTAAAGCAAAAATCCCTGTAGACCTAAGTGAGCTTGAGCTGTCAGCGCAACCTGAAGCAGGGTGGTCGGGTGGTAGAGCGGTGGTGCAGGGGCGGCTGCCGGTGATTTGTGAATTGGACTATGCCAAGGGCTTGTGGCTGGCGGTAGCCTATGGTTCGCATGGTTTAACGTGGAGTTGCTTTGCTGGTGACCTGATCGGTGCCGCCTTGGACGGTGAGCCGATACCCCTCGAAAAAGAACTGTATAAAGCGATAGGCCTAAGGTAGTGTGAAGTCTGCTTTTTATATGATCGTTTTTTTAAATGTCATATAAAAACGGGGCGCTATTTTAATCCTATTTAGCGGTAAAAATCAAATTCGGTTTAAAAATTTGGAAAAAAAAGCCATAATAGAAGACTATCAGTGGACAATTAGCAGCGCCAAGTCCGCAAATTACTTAAATCAATAAAAGAGAATTGCGTGATTCAATTTGATAAATTAGCCCTAACAACAAAAGAAACTCATACTGCCGAATTTACGACGGATTACAAAGACTATGTATTGCGTATCGTGGCACAAGCCCCTGGTGTATTCAGAATTTGTTGTGGTTCTTTAAAAGCCCTTAATCTAGTTGAGTCTAACGAGCGTCTTAAAACCCGCGCTGAGCTCTCAGTCGTTCCTTATGATCAAGTGGCCGAGTTGCTAGTAGTTGCGCAGGAGGATGGTTGGCTCTTTGCACAGCGTGATTATGCTTTGTCATTGAAAACGCAGCCTTTTTCTTTGCAACTACTAAAAAGACCTCAGCTAGAGGGTGCTGTGAATGAGGACTTTAGCACTGAGCAGGAAGCGGTGGCAGCCTTTGCTGAGGCAGAGGTTTTACTTCAAAGCGCGCACAATTATGCTGAGCCCTTTGTGTTTGATGGTTCGTGGGCCTTACTGTTGGATTTGCCGGCAGAGCAGGCTGTCTATGGCCTAGGCATGACAGAGCAGAGTTTTAATCGACGCTCAGAGGAGTTTGTCTCTGATCAGGCGGTTTTCAATTTTTCACCTCTCGCTTGGAGCACAGCGGGTTGGGGGCTATATCTTAATGGCTTGGATCGTTCCGTGCATAGTGTAGGCACAAAAGATGATGCCACGAGCTATCAGTTGCGTACGGATAATCAATGCTTTGATTTGTTTTTATTTGCTGGTGAACCATTGGCGATTTTTGACCAATACACGACCTTGACGGGGCGTGCTGGACAGCCACCCTTAGATGCCATGGGCGTTGGTTTAAAGCAGTTGGAGGGGCAGCCAGATGAGGCGTTTTTGCTATTTGCAAAGCAGTTGCGTGAGCATGATATTTCTCTTAACACTTTGGAGTATGCTTGGCCGTCGATGCTGCAAATTGATAGTGATAGGTTAAATCTCGATTGGAATACGGATCGTTTGGGTGATAATACACGTGGCTTTTTTGATGCGCTCAAAGAGGACCATTGGCATGCGGTGTTACCAACTTTTCCAGCGATACCAGTGGGCACACATCTATTTGATGAACTGCAGGATCGGGGCTGGATGATTATGGACGCTGAGGGTGATGCATTACGTTTCAGCGGCTCTAAGCATACGGGCCAGCAGGATTATGGTTTATTAGATCTCACGTATAAGGACGCCTATCATTTCTGGCGTGATAGGCATCAGCAATTATTAGAGCATGGGCAGTCTTTAAAAACGGCTACCTCCGTTTTCACACTGCCGGATGAGGCTTGCGGTCGTCATAATGAAGAGGGGGCGCTGCTCCGTACGTTATTCCCTACCTTGATGGAGCAAGCACTATACGATGGTATTTCTGCCACTAGCACGCCGCCAGAGGGTGTGGTAGTGCATGATCAACTGACGATTGCCGCCCAGCGTAGACCCTATCTAGAATTGGCGCCTTTTGAAAATTCATGGGCGGGCTTAAATCAGCTTTATCGCAGTTTAATTAGTGCACAAAATAGCAGTGTGCCCTTTGTGTCACACGTAATTGGGCGTGCTGGTGATGAAGCAATGTCGCCCGAGCTCTATTTGCGCTATTTGGCACTGTCAACCTTTAGTGCTAACTTTGCTTTTCACGCAGAGGTGGAGCAATTACCAATTTACTATGATGAAGCAACGCAAAGCCTGGCTAAGCAATGGCTTGGTCTGCGCTATCGCTTAATTCCCTATGTCTTGGGTATTATCGAAGAGGGTGTGCGTGGTGGTCAACCGGTGCAAAGTTCCATGCCTTTAGCCTTTCCAAAGGACACCACGGCCGCAGCTTTTGACCATCAGTTTTTATTTGGTCCTGCGGTGCTAGTGGCGCCGATTCTTGATGATACAGGTACCACCCTGGTGTATTTACCGGCTGGCGAAGCTTGGTGGGATTTAAACACCGGTGAGCGCTATGAGGGTGGGCAGACCTTAGAGTACAGTTGCGGCTTAGAAACGATTCCAGCCTTTGGTCGCGAGGGTCATATGTTGGCTGTGGGGCCGACGATTGCGCATTTGGGCGAGATGAACTCAGCGCGTCTACTGGATGAAATCTGGTTATTTGGTATGCCTATTCATAATCCAGTGGTTATGCGTAATAAAATCCGCGTGATGCAAATGCAGGGCTCTAGCTACATTAAGGGGCTAGAGGGCTTAAAGATTCTGCACACGGATGAGCTGGAAGTAAAACGTCGCGGTGCCGAGGTCCGAATTTCTCCAGTGCGTTAGCAGGGGACTGCAATGAGTTCAGCTTATCGGCCGTTGCTCGCCATTGTGTTGCTGGTCGTTTCGACTTGGGCCTTGTCGACACAGGAGGCGAGCGGCAAGTGGGTAATGCAGATGGGCTTACCTCTTTTTGTGGTGATGTTCGTGCGCTACGCCGTGCACGTTGTGTTGGTGTTGGCGCTTACGTGGTCCAAGATGGGGATAAGGGTTTTTCGTAGTCATCACTATGCGATGCAAATTATTCGCGGCAGTACCTCCTTATTTGCTATCTTAACGATTTTTATGGCCTTGTCTTATCTGCCACAGGCAGAGACAACGGCGATTTTCTTTTTGGCGCCCTTACTGGTGTTATGTATTGCACCATGGTTTTTGGCTGAGCCCTCGCGCTGGTATCGCTGGTTGGCAGCCTTTGTTGGCTTTGTCGGGGTCATGGTGATTGTACGTCCCAGTGCTGGCTTGCATCCCGTGGGCGTGATTTATGCCTTAATCGGCGCTTGTGTCATTGCGGTGCAGTTTTTATGTACGCGCAAGCTTGCTGCTGACCACTCAATGACAACGCTATTATGGACAGGTCTGGTTGGTTTGCTAGGCGGCTTGATCTTAATACCCTTTAAATGGCATGAGGGGGTGGCGGTTTTAAGTGACTTTGCACCTTGGCAATGGCTGTTACTGCTTAATATAGGTTTCTGCGGTACCTTTGGTCATTTACTGCAGATTAAGGCCTATCAGCATGCGCCGGCTTCTTTGCTTGCGCCTTTTAATTATTTACAAATTCTTTCCGCTGCAGTTCTGGGTCTATTGATTTGGGGAGATTTTCCAGATGCTTGGGCTTGGCTTGGTATTTTGATTGTTTGCGCGAGTGGAATTGTGGTGACGATTGTTGAATGGCGTAACAATCAAGGGGTGAAAAAGCTCGTGCAAGGTATGATTGAGGGCAAGTAGGGGGGGTTAGCCTGTGTTTGCATGATGCTGTTGATGCCATAGTGATTTGTTGTGGTTTTTTAACAAAAAAGCGACTTTTTAAAAATAAATGGATTTAGGTGTTGACAGAGGTCCTATAATCATTCATAATTTAAATCTTTCGGGGCTGGTAGCTCAGTTGGTAGAGCAGCGGACTTTTAATCCGTTGGTCCCGGGTTCGAGTCCCGGCCAGCCCACCAAAAATTTATAGTAGTATCAATGACTTAGCCGCTTATTTAAGCGGCTTTTTCTTTGGTTGGCGGCTTTAAATCATCAAGGGGTGACCAAAAGGTGAGCACAGATGAGTATTCTGCCAGGTGAGAAGCATTGAGGTGAGCATACTTTTTAACCATTTCCAATGTTTCACAACCGCCCATTTCCTTCAGGACAAATAAAGGCGTTCTGGCTTGGACGTGCCAAGAGGCCCAAGTATGCCTTAAGTCATGAAAATGAAAATCATCCAGCCCAACTGCTTTTGTGGCGGCATTGAACGACTTATAGTTAATCGTTTTGGGATTTTGACCCGTTGAATCTCTTACAAAGACCCAACGGGGATCATCTCCTTGGCACGACTTTAAAACAGCGCAAGCATCGTCATTTAATGGAATGGGCCTAGCCTTTCCTGATTTAGTCTTGTCAGCAGTTAACCAGGCAACCTTTTCGTTTA
>NZ_KV792937.1:67508-206580 GCF_001808335.1 Oligella sp. HMSC05A10
TCAGCAGTTAACCAGGCAACCTTTTCGTTTAAATCAACCTGTGACCACTCAAGCGATAATATTTCATTCGCACGAGCGACGGTCGATAAAGCAAAAATTACCGCATTTCTCATCCAGCGCTGACTCAGTTGCTGAATTAGCAGTTGAGCCTGTTCCCTAGTTATCCACCCTCTCTATGTCAGGATAGTTGTCACCCTCTGAATTTAAATCAAGAGAGCGGTCACGCTAAAATCAAGAAAAACATCAAATTATTTAATGTAATCAAATAGTTAAGAGCTATTGCGAGAATCGGCAAGTATAATGCAAATATTATTACAAATATATAGGTTTGCCGTGCTTAAATATTGAGCAAAATTCAGGTAGCAAAAGTTGATATTGAGTGACTGTTGTTTCCTTTTATAAATACACATTAATGTTTACGTTATGTGCGTTTTTGTGTATAATTAAATAATTGAAACATTAGAGGGGATTGTAGTGAAAACCAGCGAATTTAGACGCTGGCTGAAATCGCAAGGTGTTGAATTTAAGGAAGGCTCAAAACACACGAAGCTAACCTACAAAGGCAAACACAGTACCTTACCAAGGCACGCTAGAGAGCTACCAGAAGGCACTAGAAAAGCGATTTTAAAGCAGCTAGGTTTGTAAGAAATGCCCCTAATGGGGCTTTCATGAACACAGCCGCTACAATCCAAACAGGAGAGAATTTGTTATGAAATATCCATTTGTGCTAACGCCTGACGCTCCAGGCTTTACGGTGACGTTTCCTGACTTACCAGAGGCCATAACATACGGGGAAACCAAAGAAGAAGCTATTGACTTAGCTTACGATTGTCTAGTTACGGCGCTAGATTTTTATTTTGATGATATGCGTGCCGTGCCAGAACCATCTAAAGTGAAGGATGAACAGTATGCTGTTATGCTTCCAGCAAGCGTGACAGTTAAAGTCAAGCTATTAAACGAAATGACAAAGCAGCGCATCAAACAAGCAGACTTGGCACGATTAATGAATTTATCACCAACGCAAGTAAACCGTATGGTTAATTTGCATCGGGCTACAAAAGTAGATACTCTGGATCGAGCTTTTAAAGCTTTAGGTAAGACCCTAGAATTTGAAGTAATTTAAAGTCCATGACTTTAATGGGTAGTTCCAGGTGTGAGTTTGTTGCGTTGTAGCACCTTCAAACTCACTACTTAAATATACTTATCAATATCAACTGTAGCCCATCCAGGCCTTTTCCATCCATCATCGGATGATTTGTTTTCTTCAGTTGGAGGTGTTTTGTTGATGGTCGTTTTCTTCTCAGGAACAGAACGATCCGGAACACGTAACGGTGCCGATTGCTCAGCTGAAGAACTTACTTTCAAGAGTTTATATAAATTAATGAGGAAAGAAGAATGCTAAAGACTATATGCAGGATAGACCCCCTATGTCACACTAGTTGTCCGATCATTTAATTTTTACTTTTAACCCATTTAGGGTGGCGGATAGGAGCTGAAAAACGTAGCTTATATCCAGCGTGGCTGGATACTTGGCAATCGGCGTTTGAGTCAATGGGTTTCGCTAGCCTATCGTTCAGTCAAGAGCTCCAGCAACATGGTGCCCTAATCACAGGCTGACTAGCCCGCCAGGGGTAGCCATTTTTGCGTTTTATTTTTTTGCGTCAAGGGTATAATGACTATTTTGCAAATTTACCTTTCTTGACTGAGGTCAGCAAACTCGTCAATCTCTCTCTTCTTTAAAGCGTAGCTCAAATGCATTTCTCCTTAGCTCCAGTGGTGATGGTTTTATTAGTTTCCGTGTTAGCCGTCATTGTCTGCAGGAAGCTTCGAATCCCATCCATGCTAGGCTATTTATTAGTGGGTTTTATTGCGGGTCCTGGCTTATTACAATTAATTCCTGAGTCACCATCAACGGATTACCTAGGCGAAATAGGTATCGTATTTCTAACCTTTAGTATTGGTTTAGAGTTTTCCCTCGGCAAGTTAAAATCCATGCGCACCCTGTTAATCGGTTTAGGCGGGATGCAGGTCGTTTTTACGATATTATTGGTCATGGGTGTTCTGATGCTCATTGGAATGCCAGCGCTCTGGTCCTTTTCTGTGGCTGGGGCTTTGGTGATGTCCTCAACCGCCATTGTCAGCCGTTTATTGTCTGAACGGAGTGAGTTGAACCAAACGCATGGCAATATGGCTATGGGAGTACTGCTGATGCAAGATATTGCTGTGGTACCTTTAATGATTTTATTACCCGCCTTAGCCGGTCCGAATGATCATTTATGGCTTGATTTGCTGTTGGCCTTTATCAATATGGCGCTGACCTTAAGTCTTTTACTGGTCGTGGGGCATAAGTTGATGGCGCCTTGGTTCCGCTTGGTCGCCAAAAGTGGTTCCTCAGAGCTCTTTATGATCAATGTGTTATTGGTGACCTTAGGTATCGCTTATTTAACCGAGATGGCGGGTTTGTCCTTAGCTTTGGGGGCCTTTGTCGCCGGCATGTTGATTGCAGAAACCGATTATCGTTTTCAGGTAGAGGCCGATATTCGACCGTTCCGTGATATTTTATTGGGCTTTTTCTTCATTACTGTCGGGATGAAGTTGAATATTGCGGTGCTATTACAGAGTTGGCAGCTGGTTTTATTATTACTGAGCATGTTGATTCTGTTAAAAGCGCTGGTGGTCTTTGCGATTAGTCGTTGCATGCGACATAAGCCGATGGACAGCTTGCGTACTGCTTTGTACTTAGCTCAAGGCAGTGAGTTTGGTTTTGTTTTATTGGCGGTGTCAGGTCATTTTCACCTGTTATCACCTGAGTTGGAGCAGTCTACCATTGCAGCCATTCTTATCTCAATGATCGTTGCGCCCCTATTAATTAATAGTAGTGACACCATTGTGCGCTTTTTCTTTCGAAGTGCTTGGGATCAGGAGTCGGTTAATTTGCATGCACTGATGGTCGAAACCATGGCGCTTGACGGGCATAGCTTGATTATCGGTTTTGGTGCACGCGGGCAAAGTATCAGCCGTATTCTGACCGAAGAAAATAAAAGCTATCATGCCTTGGATCTGGATGTGGAGCGGGTTATGAACGCGCGCTTGGCGGGTGAGTCGGTGTCATTTGGTGATGCTAAGCGCACCGAGGTGCTGTTAGCTGCTGGTTTAGAGCGTGCCAAAATGGTGATTATCACCTTGAGTAATATGCATGAAAGTGAGCAAATTTTAAACACGATTATGTTACTGGATCCCACCAAATCAGTGGTGGTGAGGGTCACGGATGATGATTATATTAATGTCTTTGCGCATATGGGTGCGGATGATGTGGTGTCCGATAGCAAAGAAAGTAGCTTAGCCCTTGCCGCTGAAGCAATGCTTGCGCTTGGTATGAACTACCGCCAGGTGCATCATATTGTGAGTAAGGTACGTCGAGATCACTACCAGGTGCTGGCAGGCGTTTTTAAAGGGCATGATGATGCCATTGATTTAGAGGGTGAGTCGTCACAGATTGTACGTTATGCCTTTATCTTGCCACCTCAGTCAAAAGCTGTCGGCATGACGGTCGCTGAGCTCCCACTAGATAAAGAAAAAGTGAGTTTAATCTCAATTCGTAGACATGCCTTTCAAATTCGTAATCCGATTAATGAGTTTGTGCTGGAGGCTGATGACACCTTAGTCTTGGTTGGTGCCAAGGGGTGGGTCAACGCCTTTGAAAGTTGGGCGCTGATGGGTGACTAGCACGTAAATTCTATCTATCTAAGATAAGCCCTGATAGACTCTGATAGCAGCCATCGCAGCGCTATCAGTACTAACACTGAGCTAAGTGCGCTCTCTACGCTTGCTGTTGGGTAGTTGAGGCATACTATCCTAAGATTGCCATCACTATCGATGGTAAGCCTTCAAACTTTGATTAATCCTTTCGGCTAAGCTATTTACACTATGTCCACCACAGCTCGTCCCCTTGTTGGTATTGCCCTTGTTATTCTGTCGACCTGGGCTTTGTCCTCGTTAGATGCTGGGGGCAAGTGGTTGATGCAATATGGGTTGCCTTTGGTGGTGCTGAGCTGGGTGCGTTATTTAATACATGCTGTCTTGGTTTTGATGTTTACTTTGCCGAGCCGTGGTTTAAGTATTTTTAAATCTAAGCGCTTAGGCTTTCAGATCATACGGGGCACGGCGGTGCTTACTGCAACCATGACCTTCTTTTCGGCTCTGCGCTATTTACCGCAGGCTGAAGCCACTGCGATTAATTTTTTGGCACCGCTATTGGTCTTATGCTTGGCGCCCTTTGTGTTAAAGGAGCCACCGCGCCTTTATCGCTGGGTCGCTGCACTTTGTGGCTTTATCGGGGTGATGGTGATTGTACGCCCTGGGTCGGGCCTCCATCCCTTAGGGGTGATGTTCGGTTTGATGACGGCCGGGATTTTTTCTTTGCAGTTTATTGTGACACGTCAATTAGCAGAAGATGACTCCATGACCACGTTGCTGTGGACTGGCCTCATCGGAACCGCCATCAGTAGCGTCTTAGTACTGTTTTATGTGGATGAGTTAGTAAGCATTATCGGGGCATATCATTATCTGGACTGGTTGGTGCTGCTATCAACTGGGATCTTTGGTACCTTGGGCCATTGGTTACAGATTAAGGCCTATCAACATGCACCCGCCTCCTTATTAGCGCCTTTTGTGTATTTACAAATCGTTGGGGCAGCCACCATTGCTTGGTTAATCTGGCGCCAGTTTCCAGATGCGATGAGCTGGTTGGGGATTCTGATCGTCTGCGCCAGCGGTGTCAGTGCCTCCCTTATCGAGTGGCGTCATAATCAAGCCACCAAGCGATTAGTACAGCAGGCCTTGCCAGAGCAGTAGTTTCTCAGTTCACTACAACGAGATTAAAAGATTTCGTAAATATCTGGCCGCCTCAGCAATTTCACCGCTACAAAGGCCAATGGGACCGACCTGATTAAGTACCAGCAAATCAGCGGCTGCCCCATGCAGCCAGACGCCGCCAGCGACCGCTTCATCTGGTGCCAAGCCTTGTGCTAGCAGACTGATAATCATACCGCTTAAGACATCGCCGCTACCGGCCGTTGCCAGTCCAGGATTACCACTTTGGTTGATGAGCAAATCCTCATCGGGGGCGGCTATAAGGCTTTGATGACCTTTTAAAACGACGCGGCAAAAGTACTTCTCTGAAAGTTCGAGCGCGGCTTCTTGGCGGTCGGCCATCACTTCCTCGGTGCTGCAGTCTAAAAGACGAGCGGCTTCGGCCGGGTGAGGTGTTATCACCGCCGGCAGCAAGCGGGCAGTCAGGTAGTCCGCTAGTTCGGGGTGTTGACTGAGCAAATTCAAGGCATCCGCATCAAGCAGTAGGGGCGTATCAGCTGTCTGCTGTAGCAGGGTACTGAGGATGTCGTATGCCGCTTCCGATTGGCCCATGCCGCATCCCACCGCCCAATGACTGATATCATTTCGCTGTAGTAGGCGTTCGGCACTGCTTAGCATTAATTCTGGTCGTTCTGGGATATAGGGTAGGGGTGCATGGTCTTGACAAAAGCCTAACCATAGCTTGCCACAACCGTTAATCAGTGCGGCAGTACCAGCCAGCACAATGGCACCGCTCATGCCCTGACAACCGCCGATAATACCCACAGTGCCGAAGCTACCCTTATGGCTTTCTAGGGCACGTTCTTGTAATAGCCCGGGGAAGTTTTGTTGACAATGCGCTAACCACTCCTCAATTAAATTATCACTGAGCTCAAAGCTTGCCATTATCCCACCTCCTAATCTGTAAACTTAAAGGGCACGAATACCCGGACCTTCCAAACGACTGCGACCGCCACTCATCGGAATCACTTGAATTTGCGTTGCGATTCTTTCTTTGAGTGCGGCCACATGAGAAATAATACCAATGGTTTTGCCACCGCGCTGCAAATTTGCCAATGAACTTAGGGCAATATCCAAGCTGTCTTCGTCTAAGGTACCAAAACCCTCATCTAAAAACAGGGATTCTAGCTGCATTTTGCCGCCCACCATCTGTGATAAACCCAGTGCCAAGGCTAAACTGACGATAAAGCTTTCGCCACCAGAGAGGTTTTTGATGGAGCGTAGTTCACCTCCTTGATAGTGATCGGCCACATAAAGCTCCAACTTGCTGCCGGGTTCTGGGTCAAGGCACAGTGAGTAACGGTCACTCATCTGCGCTAATTGCTGATTCGCATAATGCAGCACAAATTCAAAGGTTAAACTCTGGGCAAAATTGCGGTATTTCTTACCATCGGCAGAACCGATTAACTCATGTAACAGGCGCCAGCGCTGCGTGATGACTTCTTGCGCTTCAATTTGTGCCTTTTGTTCGGCAAGGCGCTCCACCGCGTTAAAATGACTCCTTAGTTTTTCATTATCACGCCCTCGCATCGAGTTGAGCTCGGCCTTTTGTGCTTCTACTTGCTCCCATTCTGCCTTACAGAGCGCTAGCTCTTTAGGCGCATCTGGCTGCTGGGCCGCCAATTCAGCTAGCTTTGCTGTGGTCTGCTTTAGTTGCTCTGTCAGTAGGTGGTTGCGATCATTAATACGGCGTTGTTCTTGCTCAAGGTTTAAGCGCTCAGTTTCATCCAAGCAAGCGGCTACAAAGGCTGTTTCATCCACAAAGGCTGAGTTATTTAGTTTAGCTTGAAAGCTATTGTTTGCTGTATTCAGTTCGGCACTGACTGTGTGCACAGCATGCTTTAGGTTCTCAAGCTGTTGCTCTAGCTGGCTAAAGTGAATTGCCGCATCATCCTTGGCTGTCCTGCTTAGGGATAATTGTTGTTCGAGTTGCGATAGCTTTTGCTTTAACTGCGCTTCTGCAGCGTCAGGATCATCATCGGCAAAGAGCGCATAGCGAGATTGTTTGCTGGCGTCCAGTGTGAGTTGAATGCCTTTGAGATTCTCCTCCGAACTCGCGATGCTTGTCTGATGGTTTGTTAGCTGTGACTGTAGACTGCTCATACTGACCTTTAGTTGAGTCAACTCAATGCGTTGTTCCTGAGCCCAGTGTTGCATCTTTTCCCTATCGCTTAGCTCGGTATGGAGTTGCTTGAGTTGCTGTTGCTGCTGCTCTTTTTGTGAGCTGAGTGCCTGCTCACTGAGCCCTAGCGTGTCAGCTGTAGCATTGATGTCAGTCAAATGGAGCCAGCTTTGTTTGTCGCCGTTTAAATCGCTGAGTGAGGACGCTTTCGCGCTGAGATGGTCCAAATGCGCTTGTTGAGCTGTTAAGCCATCGCTTAAACGCTGCTCTAGTGCCCGAATGTCAGCTGCTTGTTGAGTGATTTGCTGCTGCTGATGATTGACCGCCTCTTGCGCCGCTTTATACGCTTGCTTAGCTTGTGTTAGTTGCTGCTGCGTGTGCGCAGGATTGGCGCTGTCGTGCTCGGCCCATGGATGCTCTAAGGCGCCACATAAGGGGCAGGGCGTACCGTCCACTAAGTCCTGACGATGTTGCTCCAGACTTTGTTGTACCAGGGCAAGCTTATGCTCGGCCTCGGCTTGGGCTAGCTGCGCCTCCGTTACCTGTAGTTGCTGTTGATGTTGGGTGGCGACCGTTTGCAAACTGAGCAAGGACTCGTTAAGCGCCTCTAAGCTTTGTCTTGTGCGATGGTTTTCTGCACTTTGATGATGGTAGTTTTTAAATAGCTCACTGAGTGTCTCTAAAATACGTAGTTCCTGTGTTAACTGCTCACTGCGATTTTTTAAATTAAGAATTTCCCTTTGATGACTTAAGCGGTCTAGCAGTTCGTCGCTGTCTGCGCTTAAGGGATCCTGTGCTAGGGCGTATCCTTTTGCTTCAAAGTCTTGATAGGCACGACGAATCGATTGTTGGAGGTTTTGATAGCTTTCTTGCTCAAGTTGAAGTTGCTTCTCGGTGCCTTTGAGATGCGCCTGCTTTTGTTGCAAATTGCGTTCTTCATTTTGTAGCAGTAAGCGCTGTTGCTTAATTTCGGCGTCCAAGGTACGGACGGCTTTAAAGTGCTCTGTTTGTTGTTCTAGTAGCTCAGCTTGTTGTGTGTGTAGCGCTTGCGCTCTTTGATATGCTTCTTGTGTCTGATTGCGTTTAGTGGTCGCCTCACTCAGTTTTGGCGCTAATTGCTGCAGACTGTCTTGATTGTTTTTTAATGTCGTACGTAAACCAGTTAATACCGTATAGTCTTTAATCAAGGCCAAGCTTTTATTGGCTAGTGCCAGCATCGCAGCTTTAGGGGCAAAGCTTGCAGCTTCGGCGCGATTCTCCCTGAGTGAGCGTTGTAATTCCTCCTCAGTTTGTTTGGTCTTGGCACTTTCTTCCCACCATTGGATTAACTCGCGCAAGGCTTGTTGCTGCTGATTGAGCTGCTGGAGCTTATGGTTAAGTTGTTGCAAGGAGGCTTGTAAGGCACTGACTTCATCCTCTGACAGCGGTGTAATACCCTCTAGGCCTGCGCTTAATAAGGCAAGATTTTTTTCCTCTTGAGTTTTAATTTCATGCACTTTGATGGAAATATCACTGTAAATACGGGTGCCAGTGATTTGCTCCAAAATAGGCGAACGCTCTTCCTCTTTGGCATTTAAGAAATCGGCAAAACGCCCCTGTGCCAAGAGCATGGTGCGGGTAAATCGCTCAAAGTCCAAACCGGTAATGTCGGCGGTTAATTGATTAATTTCTGCGATGCGGCTGGAAAGTAGCTTGCCGCTATCAACATCAAAAAGCTCACGCTGAATTTGCTGTAAATTACCATCGACTCGGTTGCGTGCCCGACGCTGGCTCCAAGCGGCGCTATAGGTCCGCTGGCCAATTTGAAATTTAAGCTCGGCAAAGCACTCGGCGTGCTGGCGCGACATAATTTCATTGTGTGATTTACTAAAGCTGTCTAGCCTCGGCGTACGGCCATAAAGCGCCAGACAAATGGCGTCAAGCAGGGTGGTTTTGCCGGCACCCGTGGGTCCGGCAATGGCAAAGATACCGTTTTGTTCATACGCCGCATGACTAAAATCTATTAACCACTCACCCTCTAAGGAGTTAAGATTTTTAAAACGTAATTCTAATAACTTCATGGGCTACTCTTGATCGTGGTGTAAGCGGTGTAGGGTTTCTTGATAAGTCATTAATAACTCTGGGCGCTGATTGTCGGGGATGTTTTGTCGATCCAATAAGCGCTTAAAGACGTCGTCTACGCTTAATTCCTCCAAGCTCTCTAATGTATCGGTAGCCTGTAAATGGACCGCTTGTCGTTGCTGATTGTTAAGCTTTAAAATTTCAATTTGGGAGTCTTTGATTTGCTCTGTCAGTACGGCTCGCAAATTACTCTGCAACTCATCGCTTTGGTAGCTTACTTCCAACCAAATGGACTCATTTTGCCGTTTTAATTCCTCAATTGCCGACTGTAAGCTTTTTAAATCACCGCGAATTCTGTGTAGGCGCTGAAAGGTGGGGACCTCCACTGCAGTAACCTCGGCTTGGTGTTCCTGATTAAAATCCACCACCAAGACCTGCTTGCTGCGCTCACATTCATCAAAACACATGGGCAAGGGGCTGCCGCTATAGCGTATATGATTTAGACCGCCCACCTTTTGGGGCTGATGGATATGTCCTAAGGCCACATAATTAAAATCAGGGCTGAATAAATCGCTTTTTAACTGACCTAAGGTACCCACATATAAATCACGTACCCCATCTCCCTCGGAGGTAAGACCGCCAGTCATAAATAAATGACCGGTGGCTACCATGGGCACCTGATGCTTATCTGCTAGCTTTTTGGCGTGGCGGGCGACCTCCTCATAATGTTGATGATAAGCTGCCACCACTTGCTGATCCTTATCGCTTAGGCTGGCTAGGGATTCATAACGACGTATGTCCCTATCACTTAAAAAGGGTACCGCAGCCAGCACTAAGCCCACCTCACCTTGATGATTATCGAGCAACAGCACCTCATCTCGAATATCGTCATAGGCCTGACCGACGACATGCACATTGAGATTCTTAAGAATGGCGCCTGGCGCATTTAAAAAACTCGCTGAATCATGATTGCCACCAATCACCACAATATGGCGGCAACAGCTGTTAGCGGCAGCGGCAGCTAAGAAGTTGTAATATTGATCCTGCGCAGTAACACTGGGCGTGGTGGTATCGAAAATATCACCGGCGATGATCAGGACCTCGATCTGCTGTTGCTCAATGCATTGCAGCATCCAGTTAAGTAGTTGTGAAAACTCTGCATAGCGTCTTTTGCCTAGCAATGAGCGACCTAGATGCCAATCTGATGTATGTAAAATGCGCATAGTTTAACTGCTGATGCTTGGTGAGTGCGATTAAAGCATTTATATTAGAGCATTAACTTTAAAATGCAAGTAAAAGGGCTATGATTAGCCATGATAAGTGATATGAAGCGAGGTATAGCATGAATCAATCCATGGCGGAGCAGACCGCTAAAAACGCCGAATTAGCAACTAAATTACAGGCATTGCACCAACAGCCTAGTTTGATGATAGCGAGTCTGAATGCAGATGGTTCGCCACTTATCAGCTATGCGCCTTTTTATGAGAGAGATGGCGTGTTTTATGTTTTTGTCAGTCTGTTGGCTGAACACACGCCGAATTTACTTGAGCGACCACAAGCGTCGGTTATGTTGTTGCGGGACGAGGCGACTACGACGAATCATTTTGTGCGTGAGCGGGTTCGTTATGAGGTGGTGTGTCGTCCAGTTGCCTGCGAGGAAGCAGTGTATGAATCCATATTGCAGGGATTAGAGCAAAAGCAGGGTAGGATTGTCGCTTTACTTAAATCATTGGCAGATTTTTATTTAATTGCCTTAGAGCCCACCGTGGGTAATTTAGTGGTGGGTGCGGGCGCAGCTTATCGTTTTAAAGCAGGGGAGTCGGCGTTTGAGCAGGTGCGTGGCCGATAATCGGATAAAATAGCTGCAAAGGAGATGTGTTATGAAGAAAGTATTATTTATCGCACTTGGTATCACAACGCTGAGCGCTTGCGTACAGGCCCCGATTTATCCGCCGATGACGGAGTCGGAGATGGTGGCCGCCACTTGCCGTGACTTATGGAAGGATTCCGAACGACTTAATCGTGAAATTAATAATATACGCTATAAGTATCAAGCTGATGTGCCGACGGGGCGTGATGCGGAGGTGTTAGATGCGGCACAGACGCGTTTAAATCAAGTGCGTGAATTAAGTGTACAAAAGATGTGCACTTTTGGTTAGACCTGAATACGATAGGACTTTTATGATCAGTAAATTTAACTTGATGGCTTTGTTGGTGGCGACCATGGCCTTATCTGCTTGCGCTAGTTCTGAGGAGGAGCGTGCAGCAAGTGATAACTGCGCTGTTTCTAATCATCGCATTATTCAGAGTAATGCGCAGGTTGGTCCCGGTCCTGGAAATTTTTTAAATCGTTATCGCCAGGATAGCGTGGCAGACCGCGAACGAGAGCGTGCTCGCCGCCTAAAATGCGGTCAGTATTAAGCTATTTGGTGCCGGCAAGTACTTGCTCAACCCCTTTGTTAGCAAGGGCGTCGGCCCGTTCATTACCCATATCACCGCTGTGCCCTTTAACCCAATGCCATTGTATTTGATGGCGTTCACACTGCGCCAGGAGCTGCAACCATAGATCCTTGTTTTGTACAGGTTTGTTATTAGCCGTTTTCCAGCCTCTTTTGATCCAAGCCGGCAGCCATTCATTTAGTCCTTTTTTTACGTATTGCGAGTCAACATAAAGTTCAAGCGACCAAGGTTGTTTGAAGAACTCCAAGGCTTTAATCACCGCCATCATCTCCATGCGATTGTTGGTCGTCTGCAATTCACCTCCGAATAACTCCATTTCTCTACCAGCGTGTGCGGGGTCTTTGTACTTCATATAGATGCCCCAACCGCCAGGGCCGGGATTGCCTTTGCAGGCGCCATCGGTCCAGATTTGCACAATGGCTTGTTTTGACATAATGACCTCGTTTAAAACTTGTTCTTGGTTGCTACTATCGCTGGCTTGAGTGCCTTTTTTGGTTTTTTGAAGTTGACTGCGCCCACTAAGTTTGGATTGGCATGACGCTTAATAGCGGATACATAGAATACTGCACCGGCTAAGGGCCACCAACGGTTACCCGCTTTGTTCATAAAAGCAAACTTGCTTAACCAACGGCTACTCATTAAGGCGGGTTCATAGCAAGCTAATTGGCCCCGATCAATTTCAAAGGACAGTAATTGTAGCCAATCCTTGGTCTTTTGTAGTGAAATTTGCTGTTTATTAGGCACAGGCAGGTAGGGAAAACGCGAGAATCGGTTGCGTAGCCCCCAAAGACTGTAAGGATTAAAGCCAAAAATTAATAAGCGCCCTTCATGTAGCAGTATTCGCTCAACCTCGCGTAACAGCTGATGTGGCTGGGCATAGCAGTCTAAGGTAAAGGGCAGGATCACCAGATCCACCGATTCGTTCTCATAGTTTAAGTGCAGCTGATTAGCATCCTCAGGGCTTTTGTTAGAGCTATCGCTTGGTGGAATATCTTTGCGTTGGTAGTAAATAGCCTCAAGTTCATTCTGGTAGGGCAGATCCTCAGTGCTTATAGACTCCTCATCTGTATCAGTCGGTGCCGGATTGCGATGGTTTAAATCATCTTGGGTTAGAATAACCTTGGTTCGAATGCGGTTTTTACGCATCAGGTCGTAGTCCGGCAAGCCTAGTTGCAAGGCACTATAGCCGAATACATTGGCTAGTAAGTCATCAGCCTTGGCTTCCATCCAGTCGGCGACTAATTGACCCATGGGGGTGCTTAGCCACTCATCAAGCGAGATTTGGTGGAGATTACGGTTCTGCACATTCGTCTTCAAAATTAAGCTATCAGGAGGGGAGCTATGAATAACATCGAGATTTATCCAATACCCGCATTTAATGATAATTATATATGGATTATGCGCCAAGGGGATACGGCAGCAGTGGTGGACCCAGGTCAAGCGGCACCGGTGCTGCGTGAGTTGGAGTCCAAGGGCTTAACGCTAAAGGCGATTTTGATTACCCATCACCATGATGACCATACCGGTGGGGTGCGAGCATTAGTCGATAAATATGGAGCGGATGTTTATGGTCCGGCCTTTGAAAGTCGGCCCATACCCGCACTGAGTCATGAGCTAAAGGAGGGCGATCGCGTTCAAATAAAGGGCATCGATACGGAGCTGCAGGTACTCGAGGTGCCGGGCCATACCCTAGGACATATTGCTTATACAGGCACCATCAATGCACAGCAGCCGGTGCTATTCTGTGGCGACACTTTATTTTCCTGTGGTTGTGGCAGAATATTTGAAGGAGATTCTAGATTAATGCTGCAAAGTATTGATAAATTTATCAATTTGCCGCAAAATACTAGTATATATTGTGCCCATGAATATACTCTGAGTAATATTGATTGGGCCTTACAGGTTGAGCCTGCCAATCAGGCCTTATTGGCTTGGCAGCGGCGGGCTCGTGAGCTTAGAGCACAGGATTTACCCACCTTACCGACCACGATTGCGGAGGAGAGGGCGACGAATCCCTTTATGCGCGTGCGTGAGCAGTCCGTGATTGCGGCGGCCGAGTCCTATGCCGGCACGACCTTAGATGGGCCTGCGGCGGTTTTTGGCACCTTACGTGAGTGGAAAAATCATTCATAGCTTATTTAGCTCGTGTAGTGATAGATGATTTTTTTGAGTTGATGCGCTCGTAAAGCAGTTTTTTTGCTTTATAATGCATAGCAATTTTTTGATTCATCTCTTAGATCAAATTTAAAAAGCAAGGTCTTCTGATTATGAGATTATTAGTTTACGCTTTGTTAGCAACGACTGCGATTATCAGTGGTTGCTCGTCTACGGGCGGAAACCTCAAGAGTAATACAGCAGCTACTTCCAAACACTATAACAACGTATGGGATAGGATTCGCGCCGGTTACGCAATGCCTGATCTGAGAGACAGTCGGGTGGATTATTGGGTTAACTACTACACAAAGCGCCCTGGCTCGGTGCAAACCATGGCCAATCGCTCGGCGAAGTATATTTACTATGTCACTACCGAGCTACAAAAGCGTGGTATGCCGACCGAATTGGCGCTCTTGCCATTTGTCGAGAGTGCGTATAACACCACGGCACTGTCGCGGGTCAAGGCATCCGGTTTGTGGCAGTTTATGCCAGCCACCGGTACTGATTTTAATTTGACACAAAATTGGTGGCGTGACGATCGCCGTGATCCGGTGAGTTCAACGCAAGCGGCCATTAATTACTTGGCTTATTTATATAATTTCCAGGGTAATGACTGGCATTTAGCCTTAGCTTCTTATAACTGGGGGCAGGGCTCGGTCAAGCGGGCCCGCGATCGTAATGCAGCTCAGGGTCGAGGTACAGATTATCTCTCGCTTAACATGCCACAAGAAACGCGTGACTATGTACCTAAGTTGATGGCGTTTAAGCGTATTATTAGTCAGCCTGCGAAGTACGGCATCACCTTGCCGCACGTGCCAGATCAGCCTTACTTTGAAGAGGTCAATAAGACTGTTGATATTGACATTGAAGTAGCCGCTAAGCTAGCCGGTATGTCCTTGAGTGAGTTCAAGGAGATGAATCCACAATTCCATCGGCCGGTGATTTTAGCTGAGCATGGTCAACGTATTCTGATTCCCAAGGCCAATGTCGCTTCTTATAAAAAGAACCTAGCGAATTACAAGGGTAATTTGGCCTCTTATTCAGGTTATACACCTAGATCGGGTGAGGCTTTGGCCGATATTGCACAGCGTTTAGGCGTGGATTTAGCCTTATTAAAGCAATTAAATGGTTACACGGCTAAGCAAACCGTTGCTATCAATAGCCGCACCTTGATGGTGCCTCGGGGTAGTGGTATTTCACCTAGCGCTTCGCCCTCAGGTATTCGTGCTACGCCGCCAGCGCCTGTGCAACAGCCTATGCCTGCCGCCAGTGCTGGTCCTGATATGATGCTAGCTTTAATTGAGCGCACTCGATTGCCGGCCTCCGCAGTTAATCCTCCGCCAGCAGCGACGCCTGCTTTAGCGCAACAGCGCGTACCAGCACCTGCGCCTGCCGCACGTCCTGCATCAACGACACCACGAGCGGCTTCGGCGGCATTGGTGGCTAGCAATACGAGCCCCGCGCCAGCTAGTAGCACGGTGGATCCATTAGCCGATTTAATTCGTGCCGATGGTTCTACGGCGACTGCGGTGCCTGCGCTTGCGGCTAATCGTCCGCAGACCGCAGCCCCAAGCAGTGCAGAGAGTGTTGCTAGCACTGCTGCCCTTAGTGAACAGCCGACAGCGATGTTGCCTAATGTTGGCGGTAATCAATCTCTGGCGGCAAGAGCAGCCTCAACTGTTCAGCGCAGCGGTCCAGTGGTTCAGCGTGTAAGTTGGGATAGTGAACCGACAACTAGTACAGCAAGAGTGCGTACGGCTGCGTATCAGTCGCCAGCTGTGCCAGCGGCCCCTACGGCTACACGTAATCCAGCTAGCCACCGTGTGGCTAAGGGTGAGACGCTGTATTCATTAGCCCGTCAATACCACACTACGGTCAATGATTTAGCAGCACTTAATAACATCACCGTGGATGGTTTAAAAGCGGGTATGGTCTTAAGACTACCAAACTCGGGTGTTGAGGGTTAGTCTTAGCTAGCGCCAACAATTTTACTTGCCTAAGCCCTAGTCGGGTTTAGGCATTCCTTATTAGTAAAAAGCAGTTATAATTAATTGATTGTAAATAACGAAAAAATTACGGGAAAATTCATGGGTTTTTTAGCGAATAAACGAATTGTGTTGACCGGTTTGATTTCAAATCGTTCGATTGCCTACGGTATTGCCAAAGCGTGTCATGAACAGGGTGCTGAATTAGCATTTACCTACGTCGGAGAGCGTTTCGAGGGTCGGGTCAAGGAATTTGCTGAGGAGTTCGGTAGCAATATCGTGGTGCCCTGTGATGTTTCTTCCGATGAAAGCATTACGAACTGTGTTAAGGCGATCGGCGAGCATTGGGCTGATGGGGTTGATGGTGTGGTGCACTCTATCGGTTTTGCGCCACGGGAGTCGATTGCTGGTAATTTTTTAGATGGCTATAACCGTGAAAACTTCCGTTCAGCACATGATATTTCCGCTTATAGCTTTGCTGCCTTGGCCAAGGAGTTTTTACCTTTAGTTGAAAAGCGTCAGGGTAATTTTCTTACCTTAACCTACCTCGGTGCCGAGCGTGCGATCACCCATTACAATATGATGGGCCTAGCTAAGGCATCGTTAGAGGCAAGTGTGCGCTATTTAGCGAAAGCCGTCGGTGAAAAGGGTATCCGTGTTAATGGTATCTCTGCAGGTCCGATTAAAACCTTAGCCGCTGCCGGGATTAAGGATTTTAACTATATCTTTAATTTTGTTGAGCAGCACGCACCGCTTAAGCGCGGGGTCAATATTGACGACGTGGGCAAGTCCGCTGCTTTCCTCTTGTCTGATTTAGCCTCAGGCATCACAGGTGAAATTCTCCACGTGGATGCCGGCTTTAACGCTGTGGTGTCCGGTCTTTAATTGAATGTTTAGGGTCTAGCTAGCGTATTTGCCTAGACCCTTTTTATTTTGTAGCGGTATAGAGATGCGTCAAATCGTTTTGGATACGGAAACCACGGGCATGGATGCTCACCAGGGTGACCGTATCATTGAAATCGGTTGTATTGAGTTAGTTAATCGTGAGCCGACTGGGAATAATCTACATTTATACTTCAATCCCGAGCGCGAGTCGGATCCGGGTGCGTTGGCGGTGCATGGTTTAACCACTGAGTTTTTAAGCCAGTTTAATACATTCGAACAGCATGCGCAGGAGATTGCAGACTATCTGAGTGGGGCGGAGTTATTAATTCATAATGCAGCCTTTGACGTGGGCTTTTTAAATGCGGAATTTGCTCGCTATCAGATCCCAGCGCTTGAGGAGATTGCTGCCAAAATTACTGACACTTTAGCCTTGGCACGCGCTAAGTTTCCCGGTCAGCGTAATAGCTTGGATGCACTTTGTGATCGCTTAGGCGTGTCCAATGAGCATCGGGTACTTCACGGCGCTTTACTGGATGCGGAGTTACTGGCTGATGTCTGGTTAGCCATGACACGTGAGCAGTTCGGCTTGTTAGATGCGCTGCAGGATGAACCGCAGATACAGGCAGCAGATGCAGTTGTCGCCGCTCCCGTGGTTGGCAGCTTCAGTTTACCGATTATTCGAGCCGATGCCGAGGAGCTCGCCGAACACGCCGCCTATGTGGAGGTGCTAGATAAAGCGGTCGAGGGTGAATCACTTTGGCATCGCTTTAAGTAATGGCCTTTGGGCTGAGACTAGCTCAGTGTATGGTATTAATGCATGCCGCCTAGCGGATTAACACAAAAAATACCTTCATTATTCATTTTTTTCATGATGAAGATGTTTATAATAAGCTTATAAACTTAATTTTAAGGTCATGATTTATGATTGAAACATCGTTTACACAGCTTAATGAGGACTACGCCGTGGCTCCTCAAATGAGCCCAGATGAGGTCCGTACCGCGGCTAAGCAAGGTTTTAAGTCCTTATTAATTAATCGGCCTGACGGAGAGGGTGGACCGGCACAACCCACTTCTCAGGAGATGATTGAATTGGCTGAGAGTTTAGGTATGACAGCGGTTTATTTACCCATTATCAGCGGTGGTCCGACTGAGGCTGATGTCGAGGAGTTTGCCATCGTGATTGAAACATTGCCTAAGCCTGTGTTAGCCTACTGTCGTAGCGGCAATCGAAGTGCTACCACCTATGCCCTGGCAGTAGCTAGAGAATCTTAACAAGGAGATATTGTATGTACAAAAAGATCTTATTACCCATTGACGGTTCAGATATTTCATCACAAACAGCCAATTCCGGTATTTCATTTGCACGTCAAATCGGTGCGGAAATTGTGGTGTTAAACGTGACTCAGCCATTTTCTACCCTCGTAGGTTTTGATGGTGTCGCTGCCTCTTATGCTATTTCCGATGCGGATTATGAAGAAGCTGCCCGCAAGGAAGCTGAGGAGTACTTACAGCCGGTGATGGATCGTGCTCAAACGGCTGGTGTTAAGGCAACTTCTGCGATTGTTTCTAATTACAATGTTGCTGACGGTGTGGTTGAGGCAGCTAAGGAGCATGGTTGTGATTTAATTTACATCGCAACCCATGGTCGTAGTGGTTTATCACGCTTGCTATTAGGTAGCGTAACGACTAAAGTCATTCAGTTAGCACCAGTATCGGTATTGGTATACCGTCTCGAGGGTTCTAACGACTAGTATTTGTTTGAGCTTCAAACAACAAAACCCATGATCCTGTGTCATGGGTTTTGCTATTTATGACCTATGATATAAGCGCAATTAGGCGCTATATAAATCCAAGCGTTCAAATAGTGCCTGATCCCTTTCTCTTTGCGGATTGGCTGTGGTGAGTAGGCAATCGCCGTAGAAAATGGAGTTGGCGCCAGCCATAAAGCACAGTGCCTGAGTACCATCATCCATTTGTTCACGCCCAGCTGAGAGTCGTACCTTGGATTGAGGCATGATAATACGCGCCACGGCAATGGTACGAATAAACTCAAAGGGATCGAGATCCTCTTCATCAGCTAATGGCGTGCCCGCCACCTTGACCAGATGATTGATGGGAACGGATTGCGGTGGCGGATTCATATTGGCCAGTTCGGCTAATAAACCAGCACGTTCGCGGCGTGACTCGCCTAAACCCACAATACCGCCGCAACAGACATTAATACCGGCATTACGCACACGTTCAAGTGTGTCTAAACGGTCTTGATAAGTGCGGGTGGTGATAATGCTGCCATAGAACTCCGGTGCTGTGTCGATATTGTGATTATAGTAATCCAGACCAGCCTCCTTTAGCTGCTCAGCTTGACCGTCTTTGAGCATGCCGAGGGTGACGCAGGTCTCCATGCCGAGGGCTTTGACCTGACGCACCATCTCACTCACAACCTCGATTTGATATTGCTTGGGACCGCGCCACGCTGCACCCATACAGAAGCGTGATGCACCTTGCTCCTTAGCAGTTTTAGCAGCCTTAACCACTTCCTCGACCGCCATCAGCTTTTCTTTTTCTACATCTGTGTTGTAACGGGAGGATTGAGGACAATAACTACAGTCCTCCGGACAGCCTCCCGTTTTGATGGATAATAGGGTTGATAATTGCACCTCACCCACCGGATGAAACTGGCGATGAACGGTTTGTGCTTGGAATAGCAGCTCCATAAAGGGTAGTTCAAAGAGCTCAGTAACTTGTGCTACTGACCACTTTGCTGTAGGCAAGTCGGCAATACTAGCGGTGCGAGATAAAGTAATCGTATCCATTCATGTCTCCATTTAAACTGCTATGATATTATTCTGTTTGGCGATACTTTACAACTAGTTTTAGTTGAAAATTAGCAGATTTTAAAAGAAGTTAAGCATATATCGTGCTTTTGCCGGCGTTGATTCATGATACTGGATTTACTAGTTGATTTTTATCCATTATTCGGTGTAACTTACTGAAGATGCACTTCGATTGGAGTTTTTATGCAAAAAGAAACGGTGACTTTAATTGGCTCCACGCCTGGGACGAACTATCAGCTGACTGCCTTGCATTTCGGTCCTGAGAATGGCAAAAAAGTTTATCTACAAGCCAGTTTGCATGGTGATGAACTACCGGGTTCACTGGTCGCCTATTATTTGCACCAGTTGCTACTGCGCTTGGAGCAGGAGGGGCGTTTAGAGGCACGTATTGTATTGGTGCCTTTTTGTAATCCTATTGGTTTGGGGCAGATGCTGAATTATCAGCCTATCGGTCGTTTCCATTTTGCCAGTGCTCAAAATTTTAATCGTTTGACGCCTGATTTTAATCTTTATCAAAAGCTGATTGCCTTGATTGAGCGTGAGGGTATTGCGTGGTCTGACACAGCTGCTGATAATACCGCATTATTACGACGCTATTTAAAGCGAGTGATTGATGAGATTGAGGTCTTTTCCGAGACCGATTCGATGCATAAGACCTTATTGTCTTGGGCTTATGATGCGGATATTGTCTTGGACTTACACTGTGATAATCACGCGGTGTTGCATATGTATGGCTGTCCTGAGTCTTGGCATCGACTTGAGCCTTTAGCACGTTATTTGGGTAGTCAATGTCAATTGCTCTCAGAGGATTCGGGGAGTAATTCTTTTGATGAGGTGCTGTATTCGATTTGGCCCCGTTTGCGTGCCCATTTTCCTACGGTTCCTTTGGAGTTGGCTTGTATTGGCAGTACTGTAGAGTTCAGGGGTGAGTATCAGCTATCGCATGAGTTGGCCGCTCAGGATGCGGAAGCGCTTATACAGTACTTAAATCAGCAGGGGTATTTGCAGTTGCCGGAGGAGCGTCATCAAGCTTTGCCGGCCTTGGCGCGTGAACCACATCCACTGGGCGGTCTTTGCTACATTGATGCGCCTACCTCGGGTATTGCGGTTTATCTAGTGCAGCCGGGTGATTGGGTTGAGGCGGGTCAAGCCATTGTGGATATTGTTGATCCCATTAGTCTTGCCAAAACCACGGTGCGCAGTCCTGCCGCTGGGGTAGTTTTTGCGCACAGTGGTCAGCGATTGGCTCGCCCGGAACGTAAGTTGATGAGTATTTCCAGTCCAGTAGAGCAGGGTAATGCAGGTTTGTCGCCTTAGTGAGACACTGCCGCCGTCGCTTTTTTATAGCTTTGATAGCTACTGGTGGTAAAGATAATCACCGCAAGCCAGACCAAGACATAGGCAACAAAGCGCATGCTGTCAAAGGGCTCTTTAAACACGAGTAGTCCAATCAAAAACTGCATGCTTGGATTGATGTAGAGCAATATACCCAAGGTATTGAGGCGGATTCTTTTAGCGGCGGCGGCAAAAAACAGGAGTGGGTAGCCAGTGATTACGCCAGTGCCGATAATCAATAAAATAATATGGGTAGGTAGCTCAAAAAAGCGGTACTCGCCAAGGCTATGTAAATACATTAAATAGCCTACAGCAAAGGGGAGTAAAAACAGGGTTTCAATCGCAAATCCTGGGATGATGGGGAGCACCGCCTGCTTGCGTAGGAGGCTATAAAGGCTCCATGAGCCACTGATAATCAAGGCAATCCACGGGATATGTCCGGCTAATACTGCTAGCCACAGCACGCCAGCTAGCGCAAGGACGACCGCAAAGCTTTGTGCACGATTAATGCGTTCACCGATAAATACTCTTGCTAAAGCAATACTCATCAGCGGTGACATAAAGTAGCCCAAGCTTGCTTCAATCACGTGGTTAATTGAGACGGCGTAGATATACGATAACCAGTTAAGCCCTAAGGCCATCGAGGCTAAAAAGATAAAGGCCATCATCTTGGGTTGTTGTAAGACTTCAAGTAGCACCTTTTGTTGACGGCTGATAAAAAGCAGCAGCATGGCGACAACCGATGCCCAAAGTACCCGATGCCCCATCAATTGAGCAGCAGATAGACCTTGATTCGAAAGTAACGACCAATAGATGGGAAAAAGTCCCCAGGTACAGTAACAGATTAAGGCATAAGCTACGCCTAACCGTGTTTCACGTCGTTGGGCCAGAGGGTCTAGTGGCTGATTGAGCGGGCGTTGCGCCATGGTTGAGTTAGACATGTCAAACCTATTTACTCTCTAATAGCCAATGCTGTAAAGCAGCGATGGTTTTGATATCTTCTATCTCTTGATTGCGTAGAGCTTGGCGCACCTCGTCGCGGCTATAAAGCACAGTATCAACCACTTCACCCTCGTCCGGTTTAAGCGTACTATTCATCTCTAAACCGTAGGCTCGGTATAAGTACATATACTCATCACAAAAGCCTGGGGCCGTGTAAAACTGATGAATGAGCTCAAGTCGTTGCGCGGTATATGGTGTTTCTTCAGCTAGTTCACGGGCGGCGGTTTGGATTGCCGTCTCGCTTGCGGCACCATCCATTTTGCCAGCCGGTACTTCTAATAAGGGCTTATTGGCAGGGTAGCGAAACTGTCGTACCAGTACGACTTTATCCTCATCTGTTACGGCCAATACGGCCACACAGGGGCAATGTCGCACCACCTCACGGCTTGCTTGCTGACCATTGGCTAAGGCGATGGTATCCACATAGACCTGAATGATTTGACCAGAGTAAATTTCCTTGCTGTTGACTTTAGTTTCTTGTAGATGTGCGTATGTTGACATGATGAACCTCAAGCATTTAATTAAGCTGCCTTGCGCGCAGTGTGTTGTTTAGTGGCACTGTATTGTTTGTAGGAACTGACACAAAACACAATCACTGCTAACCACACTAAAAGGTAGCCGAAAAATCGAGTAAGATCAAAGGCTTCGTGCAAAATAAATATGCCAATTAAAAACTGAATCGTTGGCGAGATATATTGCAACATACTGATCGTGCCTAAACTGCTGCGTTTAACGGCAGCAGCAAAAAGTAGTAATGGCAGGCCTGTGACCACCCCGGTCGTCATCACAATGCCTAATTGCACTGGCCCTAAGCCACTGAATACCAGCGCATCCTGAGCTTGTAACCACCATAAATAGGCACCAGCAAAGGGTAGCATCAGTAGGGTCTCTAGTGCAAAGCCAGGTACCACAGGCAGACTGGCTTTTTTTCTTAAGAGGCTATAAATACCCCAGGTACTACTGAGTATTAAAGCGATCCAAGGAATATCACCGCTTAAAATGGCAAGCCACAATACACCTAAGGCAGCTAATATTAATGCGATTAATTGACTACCATTAATACGCTCACCGAGAAAGACACGGGCTAAAAATATGCTGACTAGGGGTGACATAAAATAGCCTAAGCTAGTATCTAGTACCCGATTAATTGATACCCCGTAGATATAGGCTAACCAATTAAATGACAAAATAAAGGAAGCCATGGCAAAGAGGACCAAGACTCTGCCTTGGCTGATCGCACCTAGCAGTGTATTAACTTGTCGACATAGCAACACTAAAAGAATGGCAAAGAGCGAGGACCAGACGATACGCTGAGCGAGAATTTGATCGGCGCTCAGGCCAAAGCTGCCAATCACTCCCCAGTAGAGTGGGAAGATGCCCCAGACGATATAGCAACTGAGCGCTAGAGCGACCCCTTGTTGAGCCTCGGTGATGAGGGGTTTGGTTGATGGATTATGCATTGTCGATAGGCTAAAGAATCGGGGAAAGCAAGCGGGCAGAGGCCTGTATTAAGCGCTCGTGTAAGGGTAGCTTGACCGGCTCAACCTGCTCAGAATGCGCTAAGCTTTGGTAGAACTCCTCACACAGACTGCGATTTATTTTCTCACCATAGCTAACCACAGAAAGTTCAAAGTTCAAATAAAAGCTTCGATAGTCAAAATTCGTACTGCCGATAAAGCTAATATCATTATCCACAATCAGTGTTTTGGTATGCAGCATACGAGGCATATAGGTATATACCTTAATGCCACAGCGCATCAGATCCTGATACCAAGACTGTGCCGCTTTACCGACAATATAGGTATCAGTTTTTTTGGGTACCAAGACCTTGACATCCACACCCCGAAGCGCGGCTGAAGTAAGTGCAAAGAGTGCGGATTGATCAGGCACTAAATACGGTGTGGTGAGATAAATGCGCTCTTGTGCTTGGTGCATTGCCTCAACCATCACGCGCAGAATAGGTGCTAAGTCACTATCCGGTCCCGAGGGGATTAATTGCATGGACAGGGGAGGGACTTTAAGTTCATCGCTAATAATTTGCACCTCTTCGGTCTGTTTTTTTAAGCGAAGATCACTTTTTTCTTTAAGAAAGTGTATTAGCCTCTCATCGCCGCGAGTGGCGTAGTACCAATCCTCTACAAAAACGGTTTGGAACCAGTCAACAATTGGTCCCTCAAAACGCATATGCACATCATGATAGGCCGCAGGGTCAATGCGTAAATCCTGCGTATCAGAGATATTGACGCCACCTGAAAAAGCGATTTTGCCGTCACAAATCAAGATTTTACGGTGATTTCTGAAGTTAATCAGTGAGGAAGAGACACCGATGCCAAGACGATGAAAGTAGCTCAGATGGCCGCCCAAGCTCTCAAATTCCTTCATAAAGCGGCGACTTAAGCGCAATGAGCCCATGCCATCAACCAGTAAAAAGACTTTTAATCCAGCTTGCAGTTTTTTTATCAGTAAATCGCGTAGGGCGGTGCCGGTTTGATCGGGGCTGAAAATGTAGTATTCGAGTAGCACATATTCCTTAGCCTCATCAATGGCTTTGAAAATGGCGGTATAAGTGGCTTCACCACCGGAATAGATTTCATAATCGGTGGTGTAAGTGGGCGGCATATTGGCGGTTTTGCGTATTAGATTAACGATGGGGGCAAACTTATCGTCTACCGCTGTAAACTCAAACTTATCAGCCCAGAGCTTTTGTTGGCGCCTAACAAATAATCGCTTTTGCTGACGATTCATTCTTTGTTTGTCGATTTTTCGGGGGCCTAAAAAATGATAGATTAATAAGCCAGCAAAGGGGATAAAACTAAGCGATAGTATCCATGCAATGGAAGAGATGGGGTTACGTTGTTGCAACAAAATGGTGCAGACTAACAGCACCAGATAAACTACCCAAGATGCGAGTAGTAGGTTGTGCCAATGTTCAAAAAACCATTCGTTCATAAAGCCAATTGAGATGAGAGGTTAAGGCTTTAGTTATGATAAGGCATTTAGTAAAACTTGGTTGATATTCCTCTCAAAAGAAACATATTGAGAGCGTTGTATGACATTAAGTCAAGGCGACATAATGTCATACAGCAGGCTCTCGATCTCACCTGTGTGGTCGCCAGTTTTAGTAAATAAGCTCGGGTCCCAATGGCACCACCCCACTCGGATTGAGTTGCTTGTGGCTACCATAGTAGTGATGCTTAATATGGTGTAGATTCACGGTATTGGCAATTTTAGGATTCAGCATCATACGCTCCACAAAGCGATGTAGATAGGGGTAGTCTTGAATCCGTTTTTTATTGCATTTAAAGTGGCTAAAATAGACTGCGTCAAAGCGGATTAGGGTGGTAAACAGTCGAATGTCTGCCTCAGTCAACTGATTCGCAATTAAATACTCCTGCGTTTCTAGCTCTTCGTTTAAAAAGTCCAAGGTCTCAAATAAAGGTACAAAAGCCTCTTCATAAGCTGCCTGGGTGGTTGCAAAGCCACATTGATACACACCGTTGTTGAGGGTGTGATAGATGCGCTCATTGATCTCGTCGATTTCACCGCGTAAGGGCAGAGGATAAAAATCCCCAGGCAAGGCACCTAAGTCATTAAACGCTTCATTTAAGATGCGGATAATATCAGCAGATTCGTTATTAACAATTTTCTTTGCTTGCTTATCAAATAGCACCGGCACCGTGACTTTACCTGTCATATCAGGTTTGGCTAAAGTGTATATCTGATGCAGGTAATCGGCATGGATGACCGGATCGGCGATGACGCCGTCTCCCGCTTCAAAGCTCCAACTTTGATCACCCATATGCCAGTGTACGACAGATAGGCTAATCATATCCTCTAAGCCTTTAAGTGCTCGTACGATCAAGGTGCGATGGGCCCAAGGGCAGGCTAGGCTGACATAGAGATGATAACGCCCCTTTGCAGCAGGATAGGCCCTTTGACCATCTGGGCCCGGACTACCATCGGCAGTAATCCAGTCTCTAAATGGCGAGTCGGGGCGCACGAACTTGCCGTCCTCTTTGTTATTTATCAACTGATCGACTTGCCATGTGCCGTTAACTAAAATACCCATGATCACTCCTTGAAATTATGCTGTGATGTATTAGTTATAGCAAATAATGAGCTGGCTGAGGAGGGGGCGCATAGTAAACTTATCGCTTTATCATGCTCTGCCTTCCTCAACCGCATGACAGGCAATTTCTATCCCTTGAAACTGGCTTAAAGGTGGAACTTCCTCTTTGCAACGCGTATTAGCTAAGGGGCAGCGCGGATGAAAGGTACAGCCTGTGGGCGGGTTTAAGGGATTAGGTACCTCACCGGCGACCTGTACCCGTCGTTTACCCGTACCTGTCATATCAGGAATAGCGCCTAAGAGCATTTTGGTGTAGGGATGGCGTGGGTTGGCAAATAAATCATCGCGCGGCGCAATTTCTACAATTCTGCCCAAGTACATCACGCCCACACGATCAGCCATATGGTGAATTACGGCTAGATTATGCGAGATAAATAAATAACTCAGCCCCAAGTCCTGTTGTAGCTTCTTCATCAGATTCAATACCTGCGCTTGCACGGACACATCCAAGGCGGAGGTGGGCTCATCACAGACAATAAATTCCGGTCTTAAGGCTAAGGCACGAGCAATGGAAATACGCTGTCGTTGACCGCCGGAGAACTGATGTGGATAGCGATTAATATCAGAGGCACTTAGCCCAACCTGCTCCAACAGCTCTGCGGCTCGTTGTTCTTGCTCTGCCTTAGATAAATGACTATGGGTGCGTAAAGGCTCGGCAATAATGCGGCCGACACGCCAGCGCGGATTAAGACTGGCATAAGGATCTTGGAAAATCATTTGCAACCGGCGACGCATTTTTTTTATTTGCTGCTCATTCATGGTGGACAGCTCTTGACCATCAAATTTAATGCTGCCTTTGCTTAGACCATAGAGTCCAGTCAGTAGACGGGCTACCGTGGATTTACCACAGCCCGACTCCCCCACTAAGGCGAGGGTTTCGCCTCGATTGAGGCTAAAGCTAACATCATCTACGGCACGTAAAAAGACTTTAGGCCGACGGTAAATTAGACGCTCAAGCAAAGGGGGCGAGACATCAAAATAACGGGCAATATGTTTAACTTCAACTAATGGCGCTGCACTCATGCCTTGGCCTCCTCATGTAACCAACAGGCGACTTCACGCCCTTGAAGTGGCATTAAATCGGGACGCTCTGCTAAACACTTATCAAAGACGTCGCGACAACGTGGATTAAATGCGCAGCCACGCGGGATGGCGTTTAAGCGCGGCATGCTACCGGGTATTTGCTCCAATTCATGAATCGTCGGATCCAACGTAGGAATGGAGCGCATTAAGCCATGGGTGTATGGGTGTAAAGCATGTTGGATCACATCCTGCACCGGACCGATTTCGATAATACGGCCCGCATACATCACCGCAACACGGTCTGCAGTTTCTGCAATCACACCCATATCATGGGTGATAAGCATCACCGCTGTGCCATTTTCCTTACAGAGCTTTTTGAGTAAATCAATAATTTGCGCCTGAATGGACACATCTAAAGCCGTGGTAGGTTCATCGGCAATAATTAATTTTGGATCAGCGGCCAAGGCTAAAGCAATGACCACGCGTTGTCGCATACCGCCAGAGAATTGATGGGGGTAGTGATTAATACGTTCACGCGCCGCTGGAATGCCGGTGGACTCCAAAAGTTCAATGGCACGCTCTTGGGCTTGCTTATGAGTCAAGGCCAAATGCGTTTGAATGGTTTGCGTCAGCTGCTGACCCACAGTATACAAAGGGTTGAGTGAGGTTAGCGGATCTTGGAAAATGGCACCGATCTCGCGACCGCGGATCTTGCGCATCTCCTTCAGGGGCAGATGATCAATGCGACGGCCATCAAGATAGATTTCGCCACCACTGACACGCCCTGGCGGATCTAATAAACCGATGATGGAGGCGCCGGTGAGGGATTTACCTGCACCCGATTCACCTACCACGCCCAAGACCTCGCCGCGATTAATGGTAAATGACACATCGTCCAAAGCACGTAAGGTGCCGCGTCGCGTAGGAAATTCTACTTCTAAGTTTTTTACTTCTAATAATGCGCTCATTGTGGTTAGACCTAGTTTAGTTTTGGATTGAGCGCATCACGCAACCAATCACCTAATAAGTTAACTGATAAAACTAAAAGCACCAGCATCAGCCCCGGGAAAATCGTGATCCACCATTCGCCGGAGAAAAGAAAGTCATTACCGATACGAATTAAAGTACCCAAGGAGGGCGAAGTTGGTGGCACACCGACCCCTAAGAAAGACAGGGTTGCTTCAGTAATAATGGCTGTCGCTAAGTGCACGGTGGCTAAGACTAAGACCGGTCCGAGTACATTCGGTAGGACATGGGTCAACATAATGCGCGGTCGGGATACGCCAATGACCTTAGCTGCCTGCACATACTCTTTGTTTTTTTCCACAATGGTGGAACCACGTACGGTACGTGCATATTGCGGCCAACCAGCAAGGGCAATGGCTCCGATCAATACCGGAAAGGAAATCGTCTCTAGCATATGCTGTGGCACCACGCTGCGAGCTACACCATCAATTAAGAGGGCAATTAAAATGGCCGGAAATGATAGCTGTACATCGGCCACGCGCATAATAAAGGACTCCACGCGACCACCGGCATAACCGGCAATCAGCCCCAGCAAAATCCCGATAACCATCGCCAGGATAACCGAGGCAAAGCCAATCAAGAGGGAAATACGGGTGCCGTACAGTAGAGAAGAAAATAAATCACGTCCTTGACTGTCAGTGCCCAGTAGATACGTCAATTTGCCGTCGGCTTCCCAAGCCGGTGGCAGTAGGGCATCAAATAAATCAATGGCAGCTAAGTCAAAGGGGTTGTGTGGCGCTAACCACGGGGCACCAAAGGCACCTACAAACAACACGAAAGTGACAAGCGCACCGAAAATAGCGGTAGGGGTATGACGCCAAGACCAAGCTAAGTCGCTATCCCAAAATCGTTTTAGGGCACTCATGATTATGCTCCTGCGCGGTTGAGGTTAACGCGTAGGCGCGGATCAACCACAAAGTAAAGTAAATCAACAATGAGATTGATCACCACAAAGACCAATGCGATCAAACATAAATAAGCAGCCATCACCGGGACATCGGCAAATTGCACTGCTTGCATAAAGAGTAGCCCCATACCAGGCCATTGGAACACAGTTTCTGTGACAATGGCAAAGGCAATGATCCCACCTAGTTGTAAGCCGGTAATGGTAATCACAGGTACCATGGTGTTTTTTAAGGCATGCCCGAAATGAATCGCTCGTTGTGTTAGGCCTCTGGCACGGGCAAATTTAATATAGTCGCTACGCAATACTTCGAGCATTTCAGAGCGCACCAAACGCAAAATTAAGGTGAGCTGAAATAAGCAGAGGGTAGTTGAGGGTAGTATTAAATGCTTAATACCATCCCAATTAAATAAGCCGGTGCTCCACCAGCCTAGCTTTAATACCTCGCCACGACCATAGCTTGGTAGCCAACCTAGGTGCACAGAAAAAACCAAAATTAATAAAATACCGATCAAAAAAGTCGGTAAGGAAATGCCTAAGAGGGAAAAAGACAAAATGGCTTGAGACAGCCAGGAATTACGTTTTAATGCGGTATAAACGCCTAAAGGTAAACCGATAAAAAGGGCTAGGATCGCAGCAATCACAGAGAGTTCAACCGTTGCCGGTAGGCGGTCTTTAATTAATTCAGCAACGCTTTGGCCTTGACGTAGGGACAAGCCAAATTCACCTTGTGCGGCATTTGATAAAAAGTTCCAAAATTGTATGATGGAGGATTGATCTAATCCCAGACTTTGTCGTAGGGCTTGGCGGTCGAGCTCAGTGGCGTCTTGGCCTAGCATAATGGTGACCGGGTCACCTACATAACGGAAAAGCACAAAGGCCAGTAATGTGACCACTAACATTACTAGCACTGCCTGAAAGAGGCGTCGTATAAGAAAGACAAGCATAAGTTGTAGCGTGTGGGCAAGCCCTAAAGCTAGCACGCAGCTAAGGCTTTAAGGCTTGCACAATGGGTTGACAGTGAGTTGACTGGATTAGTCGTTAATAACCACCCACTCAGCGGTTAAACGGTTATCAGCGCGGTGAATAACGTCGACATTTTTAGCCATGGCCCAAGGGATAACTTGGTCATGAATTGGTAGATGACCAAATTCCTCGGCATGAATTTTTAACACTTGATGAATGGCGTCATTACGCTTGGCTTCATCGGTTTCAACCTTGATAAGGTCAATCAACTTATCCACCTCGGCATTTTCATAATTGCCGAAGTTAAAGGAACCGTCAGCACCCTCACCCTTGCTATGGAATAAGCTTTGTAGGGTATACAGCGCATCAAAGGTAGGTACACCCCAACCGAATAAATAAGCACTGGTATCGTAAGACTGTACTTTAGGGAAGTAGGTCGCACGTGGCATGGAGTTCAAATTGGCCTTCACGCCAATACGAGCCCACATCGCCACAATCGCCTGACAAATCGCCTCATCGTTAATGTAGCGATTATTAGGACAATCTAGGGTAAAGTTGATTTCATTTGCTTGATAACCAGCCTCGGCGATTAAGGCCTTGGCTTTTTCTAAATCAGGTTTAGGGCGCTTGGCTAAATCCTCGCTCCAACCATTAACCTGTGGTGCAACCATGGTGCCGGTAGGGGCAGAGGAACCACGCATCACCGACTTTTTAATCGCTTCAGCATCAATCGCTAAATAAAGCGCTTCGCGCACACGTACATCGGCAAAGGGATTTTTGCCTTTAAGCGTACTGTATTTTAACTCATCACTTTTTTGATCAAGGCCGATATAGATCGTACGATATTCATTGCCCTCGACCACTTTAGCTTGACGCTTAATACGCTCTAAATCCTGCGCTGGGGGATCGAGCACAAAATCAATTTCACCGGATAGAAGCGCCGCTGTACGGGTGGCATTTTGAGCAATTGGTGTATAAACAATATGGGTCACGTTGCCCACTTTATTGTCTTTGTTCCACCAGTTTTCATTTTCGCTAAACTCGGTGCGGATATCTACTTCACGCGAGCTAAGTTTATAAGGACCGGTACCCATGGCATTACGCGCTGAGTAGGTTTCCTCCTTTTTAGTGAAGTCTTGTGGTGAGGTGGTGTTGTTGGCCTCAGCCCACGCTTTACTCATAATAAAGACATTGGTTAATTGACGTAAAAGCACTGGGTTAGGGCCGTCCAACTCAATTTCTAAGGTATGTGAGTCAGTGGCACGGGCATCTTTGATGCCGTTAACATAGGCTTTAAAGTTGGAGGTGGGTGCCATGGCTCGCTTGATGGAGAAGGCAGCATCCTCGGCTGTAAAATCACTACCGTCGTGAAACTTGACGCCCTCACGCAGCTTAAAACGCCAAAGTGTATCTGACGGTGTCTCCCACTCAGTGGCCAAGGTTGGCGTGATCTGGAAGTCCTTGTCATAAGCTACTAGGGTCTCATAGACATAACTACTGGCGGCAATATTTAAGCCTTCATTTTGAGCATGGGGGTCGAGGGTAAGAATATCTCCCTGACTGGCCCAACGCAATGTTTTGGATTGCGCTGCTAAAGGAACGAATAGGGCAGCGGATAGCGCTGCCACTAATAATTTCTTATGCATGAATTATCCTCCAAGAAAAATTTAATATAGCAATGTAGCTTTTTTTTACTTTGCCTAGTATTGGTAGTTATACCATAAGAAATTGATAGTTTAATAGTAAAAAATGAGATCGTTTGCTTATATGCAAATCGTGATGCAATAGTCGAAGTTGATGGTGATAAAGAAGCGCTAGCGTTTAACAAACAAAAAGCCCTTGTCAAGTGACAAGGGCTTCTGGATATCTTTGGCGGAGTGGACGGGACTCGAACCCGCGACCCCCGGCGTGACAGGCCGGTATTCTAACCAACTGAACTACCACTCCTCATAAGCGATCAAATTTTAAGTCGATTGCCAAGCTTTTAAACTCTAATCAAATAAAATCTAAAAGCTTGGCGTCCCCACGGGGATTCGAACCCCGGTTGCCGCCGTGAAAGGGCGATGTCCTAGGCCTCTAGACGATGGGGACAAGGACTTAAAAAATTAAGTATAGCGATGAATTCAAATTTAAGCAAGAAAAACTGCTCGAAATCAATCGCTGAAAACTCTGGCGGAGTGGACGGGACTCGAACCCGCGACCCCCGGCGTGACAGGCCGGTATTCTAACCAACTGAACTACCACTCCGCAGTGGCATATATGCTTTAACAATTGCCAAGCTTTTAAACTCTAATCAGTCAAAATAAAGCTTAAAAGCTTGGCGTCCCCACGGGGATTCGAACCCCGGTTGCCGCCGTGAAAGGGCGATGTCCTAGGCCTCTAGACGATGGGGACCGGACAAAATTTATGCCTATTTGGTGGAGGTAAGCGGGATCGAACCGCTGACCTCTTGCATGCCATGCAAGCGCTCTCCCAGCTGAGCTATACCCCCTAATAGAGTGCAATCACACTGACTGCTGCATAAAGAATATAATCATAGGAGATAAGTTGCTTTGTGTCAAGTCTTTTTCAATGCCTTGTGATTAATTTATTGTTGTTGTGTGTTTTTTACGACTAGCATTGTGCTTAATTGCTCGCCTCAACCGGACCCGGCCGACGAAACCAGCTCAACCCTAGGATCAACAAAGACACAATTAAGATGGGCAAATTACCCACATAAGCGTAGTAGCTTAGCCCTTGTGTACCTTGCACATAAACATCAAGAAAGCCCGCCTGTGCTGTCGGGAGGATGGCATGTACCTTGCCATCAGCATCAATCGCTGCAGTCGAACCTGTATTGGTGGCACGAATCATCGGTCGAGCCGTTTCCAGAGCGCGCATACGCGATATCTGTAAGTGTTGACCTAGGGCGATGGTATTACCGAACCAGGCGAGATTACTGATATTAAATAAAATCGTGGCGCCCTGTGCGGAATCGGCATGGGCAAATAATTGATTTAATAGCTCTTCACCAAATAAATCCTCATAGCAAATATTCGGTGAAAAATATTGGTCCTCAATCGCCATTAATGGCTGATTTTCTAGGCCGGCATCAAAATCACCCAGTGGAATTTGCATTAAATTAACAAACCATTTAAAACCAAAAGGTACATACTCACCAAAGGGTACTAAATGGCGTTTATTGTAGATGCTCAATCCCTGACCGCTGAAAATTTCATGAAGCTCGGTGAAAGAATCCACCGCAATCACGCTATTAGTGACGCGAAACTTATCACCCCCGTCGGGCAGATAAAGTGGGGTGCCGATTAAAAAGGTGCTATTACTTTTGCTACTCATACCGATAATATCGGCCCAGATCTGACTGTCAAGCTGATGTTGAAACACAGGGATGCTGGTTTCAGGAAAAATAGTTACTGCTGGTGGTCTGGCGGGATCGGAAGCAGGTAATTGAGCTAATAAGAACTGCTCATATAAGTGCTCTAAACCGCGCTGTGGATCGAATTTTTGATCCATGGGGGTATTGCTTTGAATTAAACGTACCGAGATGGCATCGCCATGAGGCTGCCACCATTGAATCATGCTAAGCCCCCAGCTTATTAAAAAAAGGGCTATAAACTGTAGTGCTGAACGTAGCTTAAGCGTGTAGGCTCGGTAGTAGATAATTTGTGTTAATAAGGCACTACTGAGACTCACGACAAAGACGATGCTGTACATCCCGCCTATCGGCGCCCATGCGCTATATACCGTATCGACATAGCTATAAGCGATAGCATTCCATGGGAAACCAGTAAAAATATAGCCCCGAGCTAGCTCAGCGAGGGTAATGGCCGCCGCCCAGATTAAAGGCGTTAACCAGTAACTATATGCTTGAGAAGCGAGTCTACCGGTACTTGCGCCAGCGTTAATATCCTCTGCTGTGTAATTATCTTGTCTAAATAAGGCCATCAGCCAGCTGCTAGTGAGTGCCGCTAAGCCGTAGTACAGTGCTAGGTACAAGCTGAACAGCAATACGGCTAAAGCCGCAAGTAGTGACGGCATATAGCCGTACACATGCATACTGATATAGAGCCAGTAGAGGCTAGAGCAAAAACTGCTGATGCCAAATAAATAGGCAGTGATAAATGCCTTGTTGCGTGAGTTAGCACTTAGCACCAAATAAAATAAGGCACCAAAACTCAGCATCTGTATGGGTGCGTGTAGCCAGGCGGGGATGGCACCTTGATAAAAACTTAGGGAATGAATCAGACCTAAGGCGACAGCAACGAAGCAGTGAATCATTTGGGTCATTGATTGGCTACTATTTATCGCCGTCGTCTTTTGCTACTTCTGCAACGACCGGGCTACGGCGTACATGGATCCATTGGGCACGCTTTTCATCGGCACGTAAGACGTAAAACCTTAGGTCCTCGAAATTAAAGCTGTCGCCGCGTTTGGGAATATGGTCAAGCTCGGAAGCTAACCAACCACCAATGGTGTCATGCTCATCTTCGGGGATATGAGCACCGACGATTTTATTAAAATCCTCAATGGGTGTGAGCGCCATAATGCGCCAGGCGACATCTGATTCTGGGAAAATCGTCTGCTCACTTTCTTCATCGTACTCATCCTCAATATCGCCCACAATCTCCTCTAGAATATCCTCCATCGTGACTAAACCAGTGATACTGCCGTACTCATCAATGACGAGAGCCAAATGACTACGGGTCTCTTTAAACTCCTTGAGTAGCTGATTTAAACGCTTAGACTCAGGTACAAAATGCGCTGGTCGCAGCAGCTGCTTAATATCAAGCTCTGGTTGAATAATGATTCGCAGTAAATCTTTGGCTAATAAAAGCCCGATAATATTATCCCGCTCACCCTCATATACCGGGAAGCGGGAATGCGCCGTATCAATCACAAAGTCAATGATTTCTTGGATAGACCAGTCGATATTGATCAGGTCCATCTTGGAACGTGAGATCTGAATATCATCGCAGGTCTTATCGGCAAATGACATGGTACCTGCGATAATGCTGTACGACTCATCGTCCAAAATATCGCGTGCATGCGCTGTTTGAAGTACTTCACGTAAATCCTGACGATCTTCAGGTTCGGCTTTGCCTAGATAATTAGAAAAGCGTCTTAAAGGTGAGATACGCTTAAGTATCCCCTTAAGGGAGGATGACCTATTGTCATCATCGGTAGGCGAGGGTGGTAAAGATTCTGTTGACATCTCTGACGTCGTTGTTGAAAAGTTGAGAATAGTCTATATTTTACCCACTTTATATGAAATATCAGAGTAAAGACTATAAATAAGGATTTTTAATCGTAAAGCCAGCGAGAATCTCGATTTCTAAACCCTCCATCTCCTCAGCCTCAGTTTCTTCTATATGGTCAAAGCCCAGCGCATGCAGGGTACCGTGTACCAACAAGTGCGTAAAGTGATGGCTTAGGCTTTTGCCCTGTGCCAGCGCTTCCTGTGCCACTACCGCAGCGCAAATCACAATATCAGCGCTCAAGGTATGCGCGCTATCCACGCCATACTCAAAGGTTAGGACATTGGTTGCGTAGTCTTTGTGGCGATACTGATGATTTAATTGCCGTGCTTCCTCCAGATCGACAATGCGTAAGTTAATTTCAGCTTGCTCAAACTCACTGTGGTATAGCGACTGCACGGTTTGGATCGTACTTAACACCACTTGCTCTAGGGCTTCTGCGCTTAAGTCATCCTGCAGGACAAAGCTAGCGCTAGCGTTTTGTAGGTTAAAACTCAGTTGCTTTGCGGCAAAGCTTGGTTGATGGTTTGCGATCTGATTTGTCATTGTCATTAATCATTAATGCATTAATGCCCAGCGTTTTCAGCCTTTTCATAGGCCTCAATAATACGCGCAACCAAGGGATGTCTAACCACATCTTTGCTAGTGAAAAAGGTACGCTTAATGCTATCCACCTCGTTTAACACATTGAGTGCATGGGTTAGGCCACTAAATTGACCTTTTGCTAAATCGACCTGTGAGGGATCCCCTGTAATCACCGCTTTACTACCGAAACCGAGACGGGTTAAAAACATCTTCATTTGCTCAGTCGTGGTGTTTTGAGCTTCATCCAATATCACAAAGGCATGATTCAGGGTGCGACCGCGCATATAGGCTAAGGGCGCAATTTCGATCATTTGCTTTTCAAAGTATTTTTGGACTTTTTCATAGCCAAGCAAGTCGTAGAGCGCATCATACAGTGGGCGTAAGTAGGGATCGACTTTTTGAGCTAAGTCACCGGGTAAAAAGCCCAAGCGTTCACCTGCCTCAACCGCAGGGCGTGTCAGAATAATACGCTGAACATTATCTCGCTCAAGGGCGTCAATGGCACAAGCTACCGCTAACCATGTTTTACCGGTACCGGCTGGTCCTACCCCAAAGGTCACATCATGGTTGAGAATTTGTTCCAGGTATTGCTGCTGTCTAGGGGTACGGGGGCGTAGGTCGCTGCGCCGCACTCGTAAATTAAAGTGCTGCGGGCTAGTCGTTACTTCTCCGTTGTCTTCATTTGCTTGGGCCGCCATGGTGCGATACGAGGCTAATTGATCGGCCGCTGTTGACGATGACGTTTTAGTCGGTGTCACCGGGCGGCTACTTTTTTGCAGGCGCTCCTCTTGCTGTGCTTTGAGCTCCACGATACCTAATTGAATATCATCAATGCTTAAGGCCTGATGGCGGGCTCGGCGATGAAAAAGCAGTAACGCTTGGATGGTTTCTTCGGCATGTTCACCATCTACCGTGATTCTGGCGCCATTACGGCCGATTTGTACACCCCAAGCTTGGGCAATCTGCTCAAGATTTTCATCCAAAGGACCGCATAAATTAGCGAGTTGTGTATTATCACCTTCCAAATGAATGACTTGGGGTAGTTTACGTTTGTTGCTCATTAAGCTACAGTCTCCGTGGTCACCACCTCACCTCGAAGGGAGTTGGTATAGACCTCAGTAATACGAATATCAACGAGTTGACCCATCAAGCGCTCGGAACCGACAAAATTCACAATGCGATTGTTTTCAGTGCGACCAGTGAGTTCTGTTTTGTCACGCCGTGAGCGACCGTCCACCAAGACCTTTTGTACCGTACCTAACATCGCTTCGCTAATCGCTTTGGCTTGCTTATTAATCTGCGCCTGTAGACGTTGCAAACGACGTAATTTCACCTCATAGGGTGTATCGTCAGGCAGATCGGCCGCTGGGGTGCCGGGACGACGAGAGTAAATAAAGGAGAAAGAGGTATCGAAATTTAACTCTTCGATTAATTTCATGGTGTTTTCGAAATCCTCATCCGTCTCACCCGGGAAGCCAACGATAAAGTCAGAGGAGAGCGTTAGGCCAGGACGTGCTTTGTATAAACGACGTGCCACGGATTTAAACTCCAAGGTGGTGTAGCCACGCTTCATCGCCGCTAACACACGGTCGGAACCAGTCTGAATCGGTAGGTGTAAAAAGGGCACTAATTTAGGCAGCTTAGCATGTGCCTCAATTAAGCGCGTGGTCATTTCCTTAGGGTGGGAGGTAGTGTAGCGAATGCGCTCAATACCTGGAATTTCATGCACATACTCTAACAGCATGGCAAAATCGGCTAATTCACCGCCGTCACCTAATGGACCGCGATAGGCGTTCACATTCTGTCCTAAGAGATTGACCTCTTTCACACCTTGGTCGGCCAAGTCGGCGATCTCTACTAGAATATCTTCAAAGGGGCGTGAAATTTCCTCACCACGGGTATAGGGCACCACGCAATAACTACAATACTTACTACAACCCTCCATAATGGAGACAAAAGCAGAGGGACCATCTACCCTAGCCGGTGGTAGGGCATCGAACTTTTCAATTTCTGGGAAGCTGATATCTACCTGTGATTTACCGGTGCTTTTACGCATATCGATTAAATCGGGTAGGCGGTGTAAGGTCTGCGGACCGAATACCACATCCACATAAGGTGCGCGACGAATGATGGTGGCACCCTCTTGGCTGGCAACACAGCCACCGACGCCAATCAGTAAATCAGGATTTTTTTCTTTTAGTAGACGCGCCCGACCTAAATCGGAAAATACCTTTTCTTGGGCCTTTTCACGAATCGAGCAGGTGTTAAATAAAATCACATCTGCTTCTTCGGGGTTTTGCGTTAACTCCATGCCTTGTTTTGCATGCAGTACATCAACCATCTTGTCAGAGTCGTACTCATTCATCTGACAGCCAAAGGTTTTGATATAGAGCTTTTTAGGGCGGTCACCCTGACTTAATTTAGCGATTTTATCTAAGGCGGCATCGCTGGGCAAAGGTTCAGCGGCAAGTGCGGCTTTGGCGGCTTGAGCTGCTTCTTCTAGGGTTTTTGGACTGTGGTTGGGCGCATCGGCGGCGCTGCGTTTAAGCGTAATTTCTTGCATGATAATCACCGTAACGGGTTTACATCCCGGGGGTAAAGATAAAAACTGTAAATATAAAAACTCACTAGCATCGCTACTAGTGAGTTTGATTAACGATCGAGTAATTTTACTAAAAATTTAGTCTAAATACATGAATTCAAGGCATTTTTGTTGGCTTTTAATTAACCCTCAACCCATTCTGTGGTGTTTTCATCAGCTTTAGGTGCCTTGATCATATCCTCTCGTTTTACACCTAACCACATGGCGATAGAGGAGGCTACAATCATTGAGGAATAAATACCGAACCAAATACCGATGGTAAGTGCCAAGGCAAAGTAGTGGAGGCTGGGGCCACCGAAAAACAACATGGCTAACACCATCATTTGAGTTGAACCGTGCGTAATCACGGTACGCGAAATGGTCTGGGTAATTGAGCTGTTAATCACCTCGCGTACACTAGCCTTGCGCTGCTTGCGGAAGTTTTCACGGATACGGTCCATAATCACGACCGATTCGTTGACCGAATAACCCAATACGGCGAGCACCCCAGCTAAGACAGGTAGCGAGAACTCCCATTGGAAAAAGGCAAAGAAACCGAGAATGATCACCACGTCATGCAGGTTGGCAAAAATACCGGCCACGGCAAATTTCCATTCAAAGCGGAAAGCCAGATAAATCATAATACCTAGCACCACAAAGAAAAACGCCTTTAAACCATTAATATACAGCTCATCACCGATTTGTGGCCCGACAAATTCAACCCGACGCATTTCCACTGGATTATCCGATTGTTGCAGTACATTCATGATGGCTTGGCTTTGCTCGGCGCTACTAATGCCTTCAACCACGGGTAAGCGGATCATCACATCGCGTGAGGTACCGAAGTTTTGCACCTGATAATCACGATAATTTAAGCTGGCAATTTTAGAGCGAACCTCTTCTAAATCAGCCGGTTGCTCATAAGCTACCTCCATAATGGTACCGCCGGTAAACTCAATGGAGAGATTAAAGCCACGCGTTGCAATAAAAAAGATGGCTAATAAGAACATCACCAAACTGATCAAATTCAGAACCAAAGAATAGTTCATGAATGGGATGGTTCGACGGATACGAAATAATTCCATAATTAATACATCCTTTATGCGCGCTTAATTAAGCTTTGTTTGGCTTGCTATCACTAGCTTGTGCGGATTTGTTGTGTGGCTTGTTGCTTAAGTAATTGTCATCACGCCAAACCGTACCGATAGCTAGTTTTTTCACACCACGACGACCGCCGTACCAGAGATTAACCAAGGCACGCACACCGACCACAGAGGAGAACATTGACGTCAAGATCCCCAAACAATGGACGATAGCAAAGCCGCGGATCGGGCCTGGACCACTAAATGCCAAGAGCGCAATACCCACAATGAGAGAGGTTAAGTTGGAGTCAAAAATCGTACCCCAAGCTCTGTCAAAACCAATATTAATGGCTTGTTGCGGTGTGGCCCCGTGACGCAGCTCCTCGCGGATACGTTCATTAATCAGCACGTTAGCGTCAATCGCCATACCGAGGGTTAGGGCAATTGCTGCAATCCCTGGGAGGGTCAGTGTGGCTTGTAGTAGTGATAATAAAGCGAGCAATAAAACCACGTTAAATACTAGCCCTAAGGTCGAGAAAAGACCAAATAGGTGATAGTAAATAATCATGAAAATAGCAATCGCCACAAAGCCCCAAAGTGTCGATTTGAAACCTTTTTCAATATTTTCGGCACCTAAACTTGGACCAATGGTACGCTCTTCAATAATCGACATGGGCGCTGCTAATGAACCGGCACGTAGTAGTAGGGCGGTGTCAGCGGCTTCGGTCAAACTCATGGAGCCAGATATTTCGACTTGACCGTTAGGGATTTCGGAACGAATCACAGGCGCTGTGACTACCTGTCCGCGGTTATTTTCAAACAGCACAATGGCAATGCGCTTACCAATATTGTTGCGTGTCGTTTCGCGGAAAATACGGGCGCCATTATCATCCAAACTTAAATTAACTGTCGGCTGTTGAGATTGAGGATTACGACCGGCGGTAGCGTCTTTTAGGTTTTCACCGGTTAAGAGCACTTGACGACGGAGTAAGATTGTCTGACCGTCGGTGTCTTTAAAGGCCTCCATCCCAAAAGGTACCGTGCCTGCGGCAATGGCTGCTAGCGCCGTGGGTGAATCCTCTACCATACGCAGTTGTAGCGTGGCGGTACGACCGAGAATCTCTTTGGCGCGCGCCACATCCTGAATACCCGGTAGCTGCACCACAATACGGTCATTACCCTGTTGTTGAATTACCGGCTCAGCTACCCCTAACTCATTAATACGATTGTGTAGAGTGATGATATTTTGTCTAAGCGCCGTTTCTTGAATGCGGATAATTTCGCTTTCATTAATTTCGCCAATCAGTAAATACTGGCTGCCTCTATCCGATGTACTAAAGCTTAATTCAGGCATCATCGTGCGCAATTGGCCTAAGGCTTGATCGCGCGCTGCGGCAGAAGCAAAGAGGGCCTGAATCGAAGAGCCTTCGCGGCTAACTTGCTGAGTATCAATACCGCGTGTGCGTAAGTTATTACGTACATCGTTGCTGAGGGTGTCATAACGCGACTCCAAGGCCCCATCCATATCCACTTGTAAGAGGAAATGTACACCACCACGCAAATCCAAACCTAAGAACATGGGGCGTGCATTGAGCGCTGTCAGCCAGTCGGGAGAATCAGATAAAAGATTCAGCGCTACGGTGTATTCTGGCTCTTCTGGATTGCGGATCAAGGCCTTTTCAATAACGTCCTTGGCTTTTAATTGAAGATCGGGCGTGGCAAAGCGAACACGGACATTACCAATTGAATTACTCATGGAATAATAGGCCCCAGTGTAGGGTATTTGCTCCTGAGCTAGTAAGTTTTCAATTTGTCTTAAGGTGTTTTCATCGACTTTGCGTGTGACATTGGTGCTGGTAACTTGAACTGCTGGCGACTCGCCAAAAAAATTAGGTAAGGTATACAGTATGCCCAGTAATAATGCCACCAGAACGATAAGGTATTTCCATAGAGGGTAACGATTCATGCCGAAGGTCTTTAGAGTGCGTGAGAGAAATGCAATTACCCGCTTTTTAAGGGCGGGTAAAGGCTAAATTAGCAAAAGAAATTATAAACTTCTAATGGTGTCTTTAGGTAAGACGGCGGTTACTGCTTGACGCTGCACCATGATCTCAACCGGCTTTGAAGCTAAGTCTGCGACTTCTAATGCGATGTAACCGGAATCTGTGATGCGGTTAATGCGACCTACCAAACCACCGGCAGTCACAACTTCGGTGCCGACTGTTAGATTGTCAACCATGTTTTTGTGCTCTTTTTGACGCTTCATTTGTGGGCGGATCATTAAGAAATACAACACCACAAACATCAAAATAATGGGTAAAAAGCCCATCAAGCCGGCACTTTCTTGTTGGGCTAGGCTGGCGCTTAGTAAATCGACTAAGTTCATAAAACTCTCCAAATTTCCTTAGTTGAGAAATTTTTAAATGGTTGTTAAAAATAAAATGGCTCTAGATTTTAACCGATCATTGTAGCCTTTTCTTGTCTTATTCAATACCTTTTGCGCGATCTTTATGGAATTGCGCTTGCCATTGATCAAATCGGTTCTGTTCTAGTGCCTCCCGTATCTCCTGCATCAGGTTCAGGTAATAATGTAAATTATGCAGTGTATTTAAGCGCGCACCAGTAATTTCATTGGCTCGGTGGAGGTGGTGTAAATAAGCCCGTGAGAAATGACTGCAGGTATGACAGCTGCAGCTCGGGTCGAGTGGGCGCGTATCATCTTTGTAGCGTGCATTGCGGATTTTAAGATCACCAAAACGGGTAAAGAGCCAACCGTTACGCGCATTACGTGTGGGCATCACGCAGTCGAACATATCCACCCCTTGGCTAACGGCATACACTAAATCTTCCGGTGTGCCCACACCCATCAGATAGCGTGGTGCATTGTCTGGTAGTTGGTGGGCAACGTGTTGTAATACACGCTGCATATCTTCCTTGGGCTCACCTACCGATAAACCGCCAATGGCATAGCCATGAAAGCCAATATCAACCAAACCGTCCAAGGATTCCTTGCGTAAGTCCTCAAACATACCGCCTTGTACAATGCCAAAGAGGGCGTTGGAATTTGCCAGTTCATTAAATGCGTTTTTCGAACGCTTGGCCCAACGCAAGGAAAGGCGCATTGAACGTGCCGCTTCCTCATGGGTGGCCGGGCGGCCATCAATTAAATAAGGGGTGCACTCATCCAATACCATGGCGATATCGGAATTTAGCGCAGTTTGAATGCGCATGGACTCTTCAGGTGAGAGAAAAAGCTTTTCGCCGTTTAAGGGCGAGGAAAACTTCACTCCTTCCTCGTGTAATTTGCTGCGTAAATTACTTAAGCTAAAAACCTGAAAGCCGCCGGAGTCTGTCAAAATTGGCTTTTTCCACTGCATAAAATCATGCAGACCCCCAAACTTCTGAATCACCTCGGTACCGGGACGTAACCAGAGGTGAAAGGTATTTCCTAAAATCACTTGTGAGCCAATGCTCTCTAGCTCGTGCGGTAACATGGCTTTAACTGAGCCATAGGTACCGACCGGCATAAACATCGGTGTTTGCACTGTGCCGTGGTTTAGTTTGATGGCGGCCCGTCTGGCTTTGCCGTGGGTATTAAGTAAGGTAAATTCTAAAGCTGACATTGATACGTGAATTTTAAACGAGTTGATCAAAAATCAATAAACATGGCATCGCCATAACTAAAGAAGCGATAGCGCTGCTGAATGGCGTGCTGGTAGGTTTTTTTCATGCTGTCCAATCCCATCAGTGCAGCAACGAGCATTAAGAGGGTGGACTGCGGTAAATGGAAGTTAGTGATTAAGGCATCAACCACTTTAAACTGATACCCTGGGGTAATAAATAAACGGGTATCTCCTTGGTGCGCAAGCGGGCAACGCATTGCTTCTATCGTACCACCAAATTGCGCTGCCGATTCCAAAGCACGCACGCTCGTGGTTCCTACGGCAATCACCCGACCACCGGCTGCCCGCGCCGATTGAATCGCCGTCACGACCTCGGGGCCAACCTCATACCATTCGGCATGCATGATATGGTCCTTGATGGCTGTGGTTCTCACCGGTTGAAAGGTGCCGGCACCGACATGTAAGGTGACAAAGGTGGTGTTAATGCCTTTTTGTCTTAACTGCTCCAACAGCTCATTATCAAAGTGGAGACCAGCGGTTGGGGCTGCCACTGCTCCCGGGGTTTTAGCATAGACGGTCTGATAGCGTTCATCATCCTCTGCATCTGGGGTGTGCGTAATATAAGGTGGTAAAGGAGTGGCACCGAACTCCTCCAGCAATGGTAGTAATGGCTTAGAAAACACTAATTCGTAGAGCGCATCCTCACGGCCCAGGACCTGTGCGCTAAATTGATCATCCGCAAAATGCAGTGTGCTATCAAGTTTGGGCGCTTTACTGGCCTTAATATGGGCAAGGGCACGCTGATCGTCAAGTAAGCGCTCAATTAAAATCTCAATCTTGCCACCGCTGCTTTTGTGACCAAAAAGCCTCGCTTTAATTACCTTGGTGTTATTAAATACTAATAAATCATGGGGTTTCACAAAGTCAATGAGCTCGGTAAATTGATGGTCATGACAATGGCCCTGCGCATCCACGCGTAACAAGCGGCTTTTATTACGCTGCTCGGCAGGTGATTGTGCAATTAAGTCTTCAGGTAATTCGTAATCAAAATCACTCAACGTTAAGGTGTTGTCGAGTGGGGGCAGTGTTAAGGAGTTGTTATTCATATCTTTCTGAGAGCTAAAAAGCAATTATAAGGCCTAGCTGTGCTTGATAACGTTTCTACTGCGAATGTCAGCGATTTAGTGTGATTATTAACGCTCTCCGCGTAGCAAAAAAATTATCACAGAGATGAGAAAGTGTGTCTTTTTTTGATAGACTAAGCCTTAACAAAAAAATTAACACACCCCCCCCAATTTTGCGGAGATTTTATGGCTATTCATGAGGTTAAGCATCCTTTAGTGCAACACAAACTCGGTTTGATGCGCGAGATTAATTTAAGTACTAAGAGTTTTAGGGAGTTGGCAGGCGAGGTAACCACTTTGTTAACCTATGAGGCGACTAAGGATTTTGCCTTGGAAGAGCATGAGGTGCAGGGTTGGTGTGGTCCGGTTAAGGTACAAAAGCTGAGCGGGAAAAAAGTCACGGTGGTGCCAATTTTACGTGCGGGTATTGGTATGTTAGAGGGCGTATTAACCTTAATTCCCGGTGCCAAGGTGAGTGCGGTGGGGATTGCCCGTGATGAAAAAACGTTTGAAGCAGCGACTTATTTAAAAAAATTGGTTGATGATTTAGACCAGCGTTTGGCAATTATTATTGATCCGATGTTAGCAACGGGTGGCTCCATGGTGGCGACTATCGATATGCTAAAGCAAGCCGGTTGTAGGGAAGTGCGTGCCTTGGTGCTAACGGCTGCACCCAAAGGTATTGATGCCGTGCTTTCTAAGCATCCTGATGTGCAAATTTATACCGCTGCCATTGATGAGGGCTTAGATGCGAATAACTATATTCTGCCAGGCCTGGGTGATGCTGGTGATCGTATTTTCGGGACTCGACAAAAGGATTAAACGAGCCTATACCATTGATATTCGGTTCTTGTCAGCAAATATTGCTAAGGGTAATAATTTAACTCTTTGCTTGATGATAGCAACTGTTTTGCGTTAAAACATAGTTATAGTCATTTAACATTAAACTGATTGAAGGAGAGTAAAATGGCCACTACAAATAATGCGAAAAAGAATATTGAAAATATCAAAGACACGGTTCAACAAACAGAAGAAGAATTATTAGAAAGCTTACAAGCTGCGATTAAGGATGCGGAAAAGATTCTTGGTGAAGCCAAATCTGCAAATGAAGCCAAAGCTAAGGAGCTACGCGCTAAAGCACGTGAAACACTAGAAGCAGCTTACGGTAGTTTTGAAGATGCCAAGGATAGCATTGTCGATCAAGGTAAAGAGCTGGTTGACCAGGGTAAGGACTGGGCCGAGCGCCACTATAGCAAGGGTAAACGCACTGCCGCCAGACTATATGAGCAAGGTCATGACTATGTCGACGATATGTACGACAGCGCGCTTGAGTTTAGAGATGATATGGTGGACCGTGGTCATCAATTTGCCGAAGAGGCAGATGATTATGTACACCAAAACCCTTGGACTACCATCGGTATTGCCAGTGTTGCTGCTTTATTATTAGGCGTTATTATTGGTCGTCGCTAATCTTTTTAGTTGTTATTAGCTTTTATTTTAGCAATTTAAATAGATTCCCGTAGATAGCTAAATTGGCGCTAGTGCTAAGTCTAGGTGTTTCTAGATAGCCTTAGCGCCTTTTTAGTGTTTAATAAAAGGTGAGTCATTATGTCCTTAGCTCAGGATTCAAAAGATTTAGTTAATACGATCGCCGCCACCCTAAGTAATCGAGCGGAGTTATTTGGGCTCGAGCTGGTTGAGGAGCGCAAGCGTTTTGTAAGTGCTGTGGTGTTTGGTGTGGCAGCGGCAATTTTAGGCATGTTTTTTCTCTTGGGGTTGTCCTTTTTAGCATTGATGCTGTTATGGGATAGTCCTTATCGTTATGCCGTCGTCGGTGGTGTGACAGTGCTCTATGCAGTGTTGGCCTTAGCTTGTATCGCCAAATTAAAAGCGTTATTTACGGATAGCAAACCCTTTGCGGCAAGTGTGCAAGTGCTTAAAGATGATGCGGCTAAGCTTAAGGGTGAGATGCTGACGGCACCGCCATTTAGTCCTGCGGCATCCCGCTCGGATACAAGTGCAGGGTCAAGGGAGGTTTAAGATGACGAATCAGGTAAAAAAATCTCAGCAGCCGGATAAGCGTAAAGCGCTCTTAATGGCTAAAATTTATGCCGAGCGTGAGTTGATCGGTTTACAGGGTCAGCGCTTGATCTATGATGTTAAGCCATCCACAATCAAAAACAACCTGTTTGAAGGCGCCGTCGAGCGATTTGACCAAAGCCGCAGCGCTAGCCGTTTGTTTGCTTATGTTGATCGTCATCCGGCGATTAGTTGGGCAGTGGCGCAATTATTAAGACAGGGGGTTAAGCGTACGCGCTCGTCTTTATGGCGTCCTTTAGCGTTTGGCTTGGCAGCCTGGTTTGTCAACAGTCGCAAGCGTGCTATTCGACGTGAGGCTGCGCGTAAGACACCATTGACGGGGCCACGTGTGCGGGCGCATTCGATGCCGTTGAAGGCTGAGGATGAGGCGCTTTATCTGGACGCTGCAGAACGAGCTGTCCAAGGCACTCGCCCAGACAGTCCAGCGCAAAGACAGCGTGTTAGACGCAGACTGCTGCGTCGTCGTAGCTAAACACCAAGGCTGTTAGGCATAAAAAATGGCAGTTGGAAAATTGAATCCACTGCCATTTTTTTATGATAGCGCTTAGTGCCTTAATTGCTTAGCGTCTCAACTTGGGCCTCACGTCGAGCTTCATCCGGTAGGATGCGGGCGATTAAGGCATTGTCCATGCCTTGCATATTAGGGATTTGCACAAAAATACCACTACCGGCGGCCACCTCAGTAGGCTCACCATTGCGTAGCATTTGCTCCAAACGTACCGTTTTATTGCCGCTTGGATGGATAATCTCAATTTCATCACCCACTCTGAAGTGGTTTTTGACATCAATCATGGCCCAGCCATTTTCATCAATTTCAGTGACCTGACCGACAAACTGACTGCGTTTTGAGATGGAGTGACCGCTTAGGTAGTTTTGATAATCTTGCGTTTGGTGTCGCTCTAGAAAGCCACTGGTGTAGCCGCGATTAGCCAGACCTTCGAGATCAGCTAATAAGCTGTAATCAAACGGTCTACCCGCAACTGCATCATCAATCGCACGGCGATAACTTTGTGCTGCTCTGGCGACGTAGTAAACAGACTTGGTGCGTCCCTCAATTTTCAGTGAGTCGACACCGATTTCCGCCAGTTTGGCAACTGATTCAATCGCTCGTAAATCCTTAGAGTTCATGATATAGGTGCCATGCTCGTCCTCCATAATCGGCATATAGGAGCCGGGACGATTGGTTTCTTCGATGAAATACACCTTATCAGCTAAGGGGTGACGTTGTTGGCCATTAATTCCCTCAAAGAGGCTGTCGGCCTCCTCTTTGGCGTGTTCGAAGTTAAAGCCTTGTAATAGGGCGGGTTCAGGCGTGCCGCTATGATCCTCCGCTGAATCATAGACCGTGTAGTTCCAACGACAAGCATTGGTACAGGTGCCTTGGTTCGGATCACGATGGTTAAAATAACCTGACAATAAGCAGCGACCGGAGTAGGCGATACAGAGGGCGCCATGCACAAAAACCTCAAGCTCCATATCAGGTACTTCCTGGCGGATCTCAGCGATTTCCTTAATTGAAAGTTCGCGCGATAAAATAATGCGTTCAATACCGACGCTTTGCCAGAAGCGTACACCCCAGTAATTGGTGGTATTGGCTTGCACTGATAAGTGAATTGGCATGTCCGGCCAACGCTCACGCACCATCATAATTAAACCAGGGTCTGCCATAATCAGCGCATCAGGTCGCATCGCAATCAGCGGCTCCATATCACTTAAAAAAGTCTTTAGTTTGTTGTTGTGCGGTAAGGTGTTAACCGTCAGGTAGAACTTTTTATTGCGTTGATGGGCCTCAGTAATCGCTTGCTCTAACACAGTTAGTTTGGCGAATTCGTTATTACGCACACGCAAGGAGTAGCGCGGGCTACCGGCATAGACGGCATCTGCGCCGTAATCATAGGCAGCACGCATGCGTTCTAAGCCGCCAGCAGGTAGTAATAATTCAGGTGCTTTCATGTATATAAAAATCGTCGCTTCTTAGGTGAAGATGATGTCAGTGAATATGTATTTTGGCGCACAAAGTACTAAAGCGCTTATGCCTGAAAATCAGGAGTTAAGCGCTATATTTTAATTTATACTGCGCCGCTATGTAAGCTAAGGCTTTGTTTTTAATAAAATAAATTAAAAACCTAGCTGCTGCCACAAAGCATCGACGCGCTGCTTGACCTCGGACTTCATGGTGATGGGAATACCCCATTCTCTATCGGTTTCACCGGGCCATTTGTTGGTGGCGTCCATGCCCATTTTACCCCCAAGACCGGATACGGGGGAGGCAAAGTCCAGATAATCAATAGGGGTATTTTCTACTAACAGCGTATCACGGGCTGGATCCATGCGTGTGGTCATGGCCCAGATGACCTCTTTCCAGTCACGGGTATTGACATCTTCATCCACTACCACGATAAATTTCGTGTACATAAATTGACGCAAAATACTCCACACACCAAACATCACGCGCTTGGCATGACCAGCATATTGCTTGCGGATGGACACCACTGCCATGCGATAACTACAACCCTCGGGTGGTAGATAGAAATCCACGATCTCGGGTAATTGCTTACGTAGCAGCGGCACAAATACCTCATTGAGTGCTACGCCTAAAACGGCTGGTTCATCAGGTGGTTTGCCTGTGTAGGTGCTGTGGTAAATGGGGTTTTTGCGCATGGTAATGCGCTCCACGGTAAACACTGGGAACCAGTCCTGCTCATTATAGTAGCCGGTATGATCGCCATAAGGTCCCTCTAAGGCCAGCTCATAATTGGCTAAAAAGCCCCCCGGCATAGGCGGCATTTCCTCACTTAGATGTGGGGCAATGGCAGCGGGATGGTTGCTTGGCAATATATGGCCTTCAAGTACAATTTCGGCACTAGCGGGCACCTGTAGCTCATTGCCGATCGACTTAACTAACTCGGTGCGTGAGCCTCTGAGTAGGCCAGCAAATTGATATTCTGATAAGCTGTCTGGTACGGGTGTCACTGCGCCCAAGATGGTGGCTGGATCCGCTCCTAGGGCAACGCTGATTGGAAAGGGCTTGCCAGGATTGGCAAGCGCATGATCACGAAAGTCCAAGGCACCGCCGCGATGCGACAACCAACGCATAATCAGCTTATTAGGTCCTAGTAATTGCTGTCGATAAATACCGAGATTTTGACGCTTTGCATGAGGCCCCTTGGTAATCACTAAACCCCATGTGATTAAGGGTGCGACATCACCAGGCCAGCAGGTCTGAATCGGCAGCTGGTTTAAATCCACGGCATCGCCCTCTAGTACAATCTCCTGACAAGGTGCAGAGCGTTGAACCCTAGGTGCCATATCCCACAGCGCCGACTTTAGCATGGAGACCTTTGAAAATGCGTCCTTAAGGCCGCGTGGTGGTTGCGGTTCACGCAATTCAGCTAGCAACTCACCGACTTCTGTTAAGGCTGAAATATCTTCGGCCCCCATTCCCCACGCAACGCGTTCAGGGGTGCCGAACAGATTGGTCAAGACCGGCATGGAGGCTTTTTGTCCCTGGTGCTGGGCGTAATTAAATAGCAGGGCAGGACCCTCAGCACGCAACACACGGTCACTGATCTCAGTCATTTCCAAGTCGGTGGAAATGGCAATATCGATAGCTTTTAATTGTCCGCGTTGCTTTAATTGTTGGAGAAAATCTCTGAGATCCTTATATTTCACCTAAAAAATCCTCTAATCGTTGTACTGCGATTTTTAATTGCTCAATGCCGGTGGCATAAGAAAGACGGAGCATTTTCTTCGCATGGGCAGGACCAAAATCTAGTCCTGGTACCGTGGCAATACCCGCTTTTTCTAATAGTTGGTTGGCAAAATCAACGCTATTATCACTAAATTTACTAATATCGCAATAAATATAAAACGCCCCATCTGGTTTTACTGGGACCTCAATGCCTAAGCGCGCCAATTCAGGTAGTAAGTAATCACGACGCTCTTTAAAGGCGGCACGTCTTTTTTCATAAATCGCCATGGACTCTGGAGCAAAGCATGAAATAGCCGCATGTTGGGCGAGGGTAGGAGCACAAATCGTCAAACTACTGGAGATTTTTTCAAAGGCTGGCACCAAATGCTCTGGAGCAATAATCCAGCCTAGACGCCAACCGGTCATGTTAAAAAACTTGGAAAAGCTATTAATCACCACAATTTCTGGGTCGTGTGCAAGCCCTGATTTAGCCTGATGGTCATAGCTTAAACCTAAGTAAATCTCATCTAAAATCACAATACCACCGAGTGACTTCACGGTAGCGCAGATTTTAGCTAGCTCTTCTTCAGTGATGCTGGTGCCGGTCGGGTTGCTCGGCGAGGCAATTAAGACTGCACGTGTTTTAGGTCCCCAATTGGCTTTGATATTCTCAGCCGATAGCTGAAAGCGATTCTCTGGCGTGCAAGGGATGAGTTTAGTTGTGGCACCAGCAGTCAAAATAAAATTAAAATTAGCCGGATAATAGGGATCGGGCATTAAGACCTCATCCCCTGGATTTAATAGGGTCTGAGCCGCCAGTAATAAAGCCCCAGAGGCCCCGGTTGTGATAATCACTTGTTGGTGGCTAATATTGCTGCCGAATTGCTCATTATAATAATCGGCAATGCAGAGACGTAGAGGCTCCAAGCCTAGGGTTGCGCTGTAGCCACTGAGACCATTTTCGGTGGCCTTGATAAGCGTCTCGCACACCAGTGGTGGTGCGGTAAAATCGGGCTCGCCGATACTTAAACTGATAATATCACGGCCGGCTTCACGTAATGCTTGTGCCTTCTTGGCAAACTCAACAGCATGGAAAGTGACCGATTCTGCAACACGATTAGCTGGTTTAAACATAGATATCAATGCCTGATATAAAAATAGCTGGACTAAGCCAATATGATTAGATAGCAAAAAGTTTTACCATTATACTTGTTCGATTGCCTGCTTTGCTATGGAGAGACACAGTTTAAAATTTGCATGTGCTAGCTTATGGATAGACGTTCTTTTTTAAAAATACACAACGCCGCTGCCGATGAGGCATGGTCTTTGTTTTGCAATCGGCTCCGACGTTTTGTGCATGGGGCATGGGAGAGTCTAGCTGAGAGTAGCGATGGTTATCCGCAGGCACGTTTGCAATTAGAGCGGACACTTGATTTTGACCATGTGCGCGCCTTGGCTGAGCAGTATGATATTGCCTTGGTGCTAGATGGCACGCTACCCTTTGATGCCTTAATTGGTCGCCCCGGCTTGTGGTTAAAGCTGCCGCAGACCATGGAGGAGCCTGATTTTTTCAGTGAAGAGGCTTGTCTTGCCCCCGCGACCACCTTGGTGGGTACATTACTTGAGCAGGGTTATGAGCAGTTCAGAGGGGTGCCGCCACTGCTTAATTTGGCGCAATGGTTTGCTGATCCTCATTATCATGATATGCGTCCTGGACTTAGTTTTTTATCTGGGGTAGAGCGTATTCAGGTGGTTTTTGCCAATGGCGATAAGGCGGTGGTGGGTGGCTTTGGAGTAAATGATACCGCACCTTTAAACATTGCCATTTTACATAAAGCCATTCCACGGTTATTTGAGATGTTGCAGCAAACTCAGATTCGGGAGGCACTTGAAGCACCGATTTGGCCTTATGCATATCGCTTCGATGCCTTACACAATAAGCATGTCGATCCGAATATCGCTCGGGTATTTTTAGGGCATCGTGGCAGTTTGTTATGGGTACAATCTTTGGTAATACGCAAAATACCTCCGCTCCAGCGCCTTTTGCGGACAGCTGCAGAGTGGCAACAGGGCTATGCTGAGGGGCTTTGCGGGGGTGAAGCGGATCTAGAAATTAAGCAATTATTCGACCCAGCGGGCATGTATCCCTACTTTGACGAGCTATTCAAGACTTTTTAATGTAATTCATTAAATAATACGTTAGTATTGAGTATAAATTAGCGAGTACGCTGAATTGCTGTCATCCCCTGTGTTGATAGCGCGTCCGCTGTCATTATTTCATCATCACTTTCAAGAATTAAGGATTTTATCAATGGACGATACGTTGCGCGAAGCCGCCTTGTTTTATCACCGACAGGGTAAGCCGGGTAAGATTTCGGTAGAACCGACTAAAAAGCTGGCTAACCAGCGGGACTTGGCCTTAGCTTATTCCCCGGGTGTGGCTGCGGCTTGTGACGAAATTGTTAAGGACGCCGCCAACGCTAGCCTGTATACAGCGCGCGGTAACCTGGTGGGCGTTATTACTAATGGTACGGCGGTCTTAGGCTTGGGCGAGATCGGTGCCTTAGCCTCTAAGCCTGTGATGGAGGGTAAGGCTGTACTATTTAAGAAGTTCGCCGGGATTGATTGCTTTGATATTGAAATTAATGAAAAGGATCCGGAGAAATTAGTTGAAATTATCGCTGGATTAGAGCCTACCTTCGGTGGCATTAACTTAGAGGATATTAAAGCGCCAGAGTGTTTTATAGTTGAGCAAAAATTACGCGAGCGCATGCGTATTCCTGTATTCCATGATGATCAGCATGGTACGGCGATTTGTGTAGCTGCCGCCTTTATTAATGGTCTTAAGGTGGTTGATAAAGCTATCGATGAGGTGAAGTTGGTGGTGTCCGGCGCCGGCGCAGCAGCCTTAGCCTGTCTGGATTTGTTAGTGGATTTAGGTGTGCCGCTTGAGAATATCTGGGTGAGCGATATTGAGGGGGTTGTTTACAAGGGTCGTACCTTGTTGATGGATGAGAAAAAGGCGCGTTACGCTCAAGAAACCTCGCTGCGTACCCTTGATCAGATTATTGATGGCGCTGATGTCTTCTTGGGTCTATCCGCAGGGGGCGTGTTAAAGCAGGATATGGTTAAAAAAATGGCTGCGCAACCCTTAATCTTAGCCTTAGCAAATCCGAATCCTGAAATTCTGCCAGAGTTAGCCAAAGAGGTGCGTCCGGATGCGGTGATTGCAACCGGTCGTTCTGATTACCCGAATCAGGTTAATAACGTACTTTGTTTCCCCTATATTTTCCGTGGTGCACTCGATGTCGGTGCTATCAGCATTACGCGTAATATGGAAATTGCTTGCGTGCATGCGATTTGTAATTTGGCTCAAGAGGAACAAAATGAGCGTGTGGCGGCAGCTTATGAGGTGACGGAGGTATCCTTTGGTCCCGAATACTTGATTCCGAAGCCCTTAGATCCGCGCTTAATTACCCGCATTGCGCCAGCCGTTGCGAAAGCCGCGATGGAAGATGGGGTGGCCACACGTCCGATTGCGGATTTTGATGAGTATATCGGTAACTTAAAAGAGTTTGTTTATCACTCAGGTGCCTTTATGCGCCCTCTATTTACGATGGCGCGTCAATTTAATATCGAACAGGATAAGAAATCTCGTATCGTCTTTACCGAGGGTGAGGATGAGCGTGTGTTACGTGCGGTGCAAGTATTGTTAGACGAAAAAATTTGCGCACCGATCTTAGTGGGTCGACCTGAGGTCTTAGCTAAGCGTATTAAGCAGTACGGATTACGCATTGATTTAGAGACGCAAGTAGAAGTGGTAAATCCTGAGATGGATGATCGCTACAAGGTGTATTGGCAGTCTTATTGGGAGATGCGTAAGCGTGCCGGTGTGAGCCAAGAGCTTGCACGTGTCGAAATGCGTCGACGCATGACCTTGATTGGTGCGATGTTGATGCACCTTGGTGAGGCTGATGGCATGATTTGTGGTACGGTCGGCACCTATACCGGTCATTTGCAGTGGATTGATCAGGTCTTAGGGATGGATGAAAATGTTAGTACCTACGGTGCGCTAAGCTTATTAATCCTACCTGAGCGAGTGATTGCCATAGCCGATACACATGTTAATCCAGATCCCACGCCTGAAGAAATTGCTGAGATCACCTTAATGGCTGCTGCCGAGTTGAGACATATTAAAATCAACCCTAAGGTAGCACTGTTATCGTCTTCAGACTATGGTACGGATTTTCCGATTTCTGGTGAAAAAATGCGTAAAGCATTAGAAATCATCCGTGAGCGTGATCCAGCGCTTGAAATTGATGGGGAAATGCACGGCGATATGGCGCTGAATGAGGCTTTACGCAAGAAGCGTATGCCGGATTCACCATTGACTGGGAGTGCTAATTTAGTGATTTGTCCTGATATGCAAAGTGGTAATATTGCGTATAACTTATTAAAGTCTTCTGTTGGCAGTAATGTATCCATCGGTCCTTTTCTTTTAGGATGTAAAAAACCGGTGCATATTTTGACTTCCAGTGCAACGGTAAGACGAATTATTAATATGACAGTCTTGGCTGTGGTTGATGCAAATACCCGTGCATCCTAGGGTCAAATTATTTTAAAATTGAAATTAGTATCTCAGTTATTGCTTGTTTGAGGAGATGGGATGGTCAAAAAAACAGCGACAAGCTTAGAGCAAGTCTTTGCAGTAGGTGGTGCGATTCCAGAGGAGCTTGCCCAGCTTGAAGCGGTCAGTGAGTTGGCTGCTTCCCAAGGTTTGACCTTTTTTAATGTTAATTGTGATAAAGCGCGTAATGTTTCAGCTGTATTACGTGCAATATCTAAGGCGGTTGATTATCCATCTTTTTTCGGTTCGGATACAGACGCCTTATTGGACTGTCTTAATGAAACTAACACGGATCAGAAAAAAGGCATGGTACTCTGGCTCCAGAGTCTGCATTCAGAGGATGATGCGTTGCGAGAGTTTGCTGGGCAGTTAGATGGCATCTTGCAGGATGTGACTAAATTTGCTGAGAGCAAGGGGCGCCGTTTTGCTTATTTTGTGGAGCATGTTGGTCCGCATGAGGCACCTGAGCCTGGTAGGGCACCCACGCGTTATGGGGAGATTGACGAGTAATTAAGTCAAGCTTGCTTTAGTTGCTGTCAGGCTTCGGGACGTTGCTTCCGAAGCCTGAATTGTAAGAGCTAGGGTGGAAGTGCAATCAGTTCCAGTCTAATAGGGCTAGGCAGGCAGAGGCCAGAGCAAGCCCGGCGGTTTCAGTTCTGAATATGCGCTCGCCCCAAATCACTTTTTGCAAGGTGGAGCGACTGCTGTGGTCTTGGCCATAGGCAGCAAAGAGGGCCAGTTCATTATCTGACCAACCACCTTCAGGCCCGATCAATAAACAAATCGAAGCCAGTGTCTCCGGCGCTAAGTGGTCTCGGTGCTGCATTAAATAATCGCTGAGTTTGCTGCCATTTTCATGATGACAGAGTAGCAGTAAATCATAGGATTGCTGCTCTAAAAACTGCTTTACTGAGCTAACATCACTCACTGCCAAGGGGAGATTGCGACCGCATTGCTCAGCTGAGCTATTGGCGATGCTTTGCCAGCGCTGTAGGCGCTTTTGTAGGCGATTGCCGCTTAGCTGTAATATCGAACGTTCTGCCTTTAGTGGATGAATCGCAAGCACTCCCAGCTCGCTATTTTTTTCTATAATCCAGTCCATTTTATCGCCGCTCGGTAGGGCCTGGGCAATGGCAAGGTGTCCACCTGGTAAACGGTTGTCTGCAGTGAAAGTGCCGATACGAGCTTTGGCTACGCCATTGTCAAAAAATAACTGTGCTGCAAACTCCCCGCCTTGACCATTAAATAAAACTATCCCATCACCATCACGTAAACGTAAGCTACGCCCTGCATGATTAGCAATCTCCTGCGGTAACACCACAGTCTCGTTAGTGGCTAAGGGGGCGGGATAGAAAAAGCGGGGTAGGGACATAAAGCTCCATGGAACAAAGGATAAATGATAGAATGTTAAACCACAATAATTTGCTTAAATTATAAGCCACTTATCACAAAATTTCTGATATAGGACGGATATGAACTCTTCCTCAGGTATTCAACCGACGGATTTAGCAAATGCGATTCGCGCCCTTTCGATGGACGCTGTTCAACAAGCCAATTCCGGGCATCCCGGCGCCCCCATGGGCATGGCTGAAATTGCTGTTGCACTTTGGACGCGTCATCTAAATCACAACCCAAATAATCCACTTTGGCCTAATCGGGATCGTTTTGTACTATCTAACGGTCACGGCTCAATGCTACTTTATTCATTGCTGCATTTGAGTGGTTATGATTTACCGATAGAAGAGATTAAAAACTTCCGTCAATTACATTCCAAAACACCTGGTCATCCAGAAAACTTTGTTACTGCTGGGGTCGAGACCACCACCGGTCCTTTGGGGCAGGGTTTAGCGAATTCGGTTGGCTTTGCCTTGGCTGAGCAACTTTTAGCCAAGGAGTTTAATCGTCCTGGTCATGAGATTGTTGATCACAATACCTATGTATTTGTGGGTGACGGTTGTTTGATGGAGGGTATCTCGCATGAGGCATGTTCATTAGCCGGTACGCTTAAGCTTAATAAGCTGATTGTACTGTACGATGATAATGGCATTTCGATTGACGGTGAGGTGCAGCCTTGGTTTAGTGATGATACCGCTAAGCGTTTTGAAAGCTACGGCTGGCAGGTGATTCCGCAGGTGGATGGGCATGATGTTGAGGCGGTGAGTGCGGCGATTGAACAAGCCAAAACCTGGGCTGCTGAAGCTGATCGTGGTCCTACCTTAATTTGCTGTCGCACTGTTATCGGTCAGGGTTCGCCTAAATTGGCTGGTACGGCCAAGGTGCATGGTGCGCCTTTGGGAGCTGATGAAATTCAAGCCACGCGTCAAGCCATTGGTTGGGATGCTGAGCCCTTTGAGATTCCGGAAGCCATTAAATCGGCATGGGATTTACGCGAACAGGGTACACAAAAAGAAGCGCTTTGGGCGGATAAATTTGCTGCCTACAGTGCCGCTCATCCTGAGTTGGCACGAGAGTTTGAGCGCCGTATGCAGGGTGATTTACCAGCCGATTTCGCAGTACGTTTTCAAGCTTTCTTAGATGAAACCGTGCAGCGAGCTGAAACCGTTGCAACACGTAAGGCCTCGCAGTTTGTGATTGAGGCCTTGCAAGCGATGCTGCCTGAGTTGATTGGTGGTTCCGCTGACTTAACTGGTTCTAATTTTACTGATTGGTCGGGTGCGGTAGCCGTCCGAGCCGGTCAGGATACGCCAGCCGGACGTCATATTAATTATGGTGTACGTGAATTTGCGATGGCAGCGATGATGAACGGTATGGCTTTACATGGTGGTTATTTGCCTTTTGGCGGCACCTTCCTGACCTTTTCCGATTATTCGCGTAATGCCATTCGTATGGCGGCCTTGATGAAGCAGCGCGTGATTCATATCTTTACCCATGACTCTATTGGTTTGGGTGAGGATGGTCCGACACACCAGTCGATTGAGCATGCAAGTAGCTTAAGACTGATTCCTAATCTAGATGTCTGGCGCCCATGCGATACGGTAGAGACCGCGGTTGCTTGGCGCTCTGCTGTTGAGCGACCAGTAACAGTAGGGGCTCAGGTTAAAGATGGCGGGCCTAGCGCTTTACTACTTTCCCGACAAAATCTGCCATTTATGCCGAGAACTGAGACTGCCTTGGCACAAATCGCCATGGGTGCTTATGTATTAAGTGATGCGGATAATGCGCAAGCGGTGATTGTAGCCACTGGTTCTGAGGTGGAAATTGCCATTAAAGCCCAACAGCAATTAGCTGCTGAGGGTATTGCTGTACGTGTGGTGTCCATGCCTTCAACCAATGTCTTTGATCGTCAGAGCAAAGCCTATCGTGAGGCAGTGTTGCCACCGGCTTTACCCACGGTGGCGGTAGAGGCGGGTAGTACCGACCTTTGGTATAAGTATGTAGGCCGTGATGGTGCGGTTGTTGGTATCGATAGTTACGGTGCATCAGCGCCGGCCGGTGAGTTATTTAATTATTTTGGCTTGACGGCTGAGAAAGTCGTTGCAGCGGTGAAGAATCTTTTATAAGGAGTCGAAAAATGACGATTCGTGTTGCTATTACAGGTTTTGGTCGTATTGGTCGTAACGTTTTACGTGCCCATTACGAAAACAATAAAAAGCATGATATCGAAATCGTGGCGATTAATATGTCCGGCGATTTTGAAACTAATGCCCATTTATTAAAATACGATACCACGCATGGTCGTTTTGATGCGGATGTACAGTTAGACGGCGATCACTTTGTGATTAATGGCGATCGTATCCGTTTGTTTGCCACCCGCGATCCTAAGGAATTGCCTTGGGGTGAATTAGATGTGGACGTGGTGTTGGAGTGTACGGGTGCTTTTACTAGTAAAGCCAAGGCGCAAGTACATTTAGAGTCTGGCGCTAAAAAGGTCATTATTTCAGCGCCTGGCGGTGATGATGTCGATGCAACGGTGGTTTACGGTGTTAACCAGGATATTTTAAAAGCTGAACACACGGTGATTTCTGCTGCTTCTTGTACAACTAACTGCTTAGCCCCGTTGGTGAAGCCTTTACATGAGGCTATTGGGGTGGAAAATGGTTTAATGACAACTATCCACGCCTATACCAATGACCAGGTGCTATTAGATGTGCGTCATAAGGACTTGCGTCGTGCGCGTTCAGCCTCAATGAATATGATTCCGACCAAAACCGGTGCTGCCAAGGCGCTAGGTTTGGTATTACCTGAGTTAAATGGTAAATTAGACGGTTATGCAGTACGGGTACCAACCATTAACGTATCGATGGTGGATTTATCCTTTATCGCTAAGCGTGAAACCACGGTTGATGAGGTTAATCGCATTCTTAAAGCAGCCTCTGAGGGTGAGTTAAAGGGTGTCTTAGGCTTTAATGATCTGCCCCTAGTTTCGACCGACTTTAATCACAGTAATGAATCCAGTATTTACGATGCCACCCTAACCAAGGTTAGCGGTCGTCTGGTCAAGGTATCTTCTTGGTACGATAACGAGTGGGGCTTCTCTCAGCGTATGCTGGACAATACAGTGGCTTTGATGAATGCTAAGTAATTAGCTGGCGACTCATTTCACAATGAAAATCAGTAATTAAGTAAAAGACAAAGGCGGCATTTCAACTACGGATTGAATGCCGCTTTGTTACTGCTAAACGCTATTTAAAATATAGCAGAGTCTTTGGGAGCTCTTCATGTTTAAAATTAAAACACTCGCTTCATTAGCTGAGCGGGGCGAATTAAAAAATAAGCGTGTCTTTATTCGCGCTGACTTAAACGTGCCTTTTAATAGTCAAGGCGAAATTACCGAGGATACACGCATCCGAGCCTCAATCCCCGGGATTAAACTGGCTTTGCAAAGTGGTGCAGCCGTGATGGTTTGCTCTCATTTAGGCCGCCCTGTCGAAGGAACAGAAGCTCGTCCTGAGGATAGTTTGGCACCTGTGGCAGCGCATATGGCTGAGCTTTTAGGTCAAGCAGTACCCTTAGTGCAGAACTGGGTTAATGGCGTTGATGTTAGTCCCGGTCAGGTGGTGGTGTTAGAAAACTGTCGTCTCAATGTTGGTGAGAAGGCTAACGCTGATGAGCTATCTCAACAAATGGCTAAGCTCTGCGATGTTTATGTAAATGACGCATTTGGTACAGCGCACCGGGCCCAAGCCTCTACCCATGGTATCGCTAAATTTGCCCCCGTTGCTTGCGCTGGTCCCTTATTAGAGGCAGAATTAGTCGCTTTAAGCGTGGCCTTAGAAAAGCCTAAACGTCCGCTTGTCGCTATTGTGGGTGGTTCTAAGGTGTCCACTAAATTGTCGATTCTAGAAAGCTTAGCTGATAAAGTCGATCAGCTGATTGTGGGCGGTGGTATTGCCAATACCTTTATGTTGGCTGAGGGTCTGAATATCGGAAAATCCTTAGCTGAGCCTGAACAGTTAGGACAAAGTGAGGCGGTGATTAAGAAAATCCTTAGCCGCAACGCACACCTGCCCATTCCCGAAGATGTGGTGGTGGGCAAAGCCTTTGCCGCCGATACGCCTGCTGAGACAAAGTCTGCTACCGAAGTGGCTGAAGACGATATGATTTTTGATATTGGTCCTAAAACTGCGGCTAGCTTAGCTGGTATGTTAAGCAAAGCTGGCACCATTGTTTGGAATGGTCCGGTCGGTGTGTTTGAATTTGATGCCTTTGCTGGTGGTACGGAAGTGATTGCAAAAGCCATTGCTGAGAGTGAGGCCTTTTCTATTGCAGGGGGCGGTGACACCCTAGCCGCAATAGCTAAATTCGGTATCGCTGATAAGGTGAGTTATATCTCCACGGGTGGTGGTGCCTTCTTGGAGTTTTTGGAAGGTAAGAAGTTACCCGCTTTAGAAATTTTAGAGCAACGCTACGAAAGCTAAGTCATGTAAGTTTTTGCGCCGTGCTAGCAACGTGTGGCTAAACTAAACTAGCCTGATGGTATGATGCTTTACATACCATCAGGCTTTTTTGATAAAGCGCGTTAGTTATTATGCGTCATATCAAGTGGCACAATATATTTATCAAAGTCTTCAGCGCTTAAATAGCCAAGTGCGAGTGCCGACTCGCGTAGACTCAGCTTTTTATGATGCGCTTTTTTGGCGATTTCAGCCGCTTTATCATAACCAATATGCTTATTTAAGGCCGTGACAAGCATCAGATTTTTCTCTAGATTCTGCTTGATTTTTTCAAGTTCGGGCTCAATACCGACAGCGCAATGATCATTAAAGGCCAATGCCGCATCCGCTAGGAGCTGAATGCTTTCAAGTACATTATGAACCATCACGGGCTTATACACATTTAACTGGAAATTGCCTTGACTATTGGCAAAGGCGACAGCGGCGTCATTACCAAAGACCTGCACGCACACCATGGTCAGCGCTTCCGCCTGCGTGGGATTCACTTTACCTGGCATAATAGATGAGCCCGGTTCATTTTCGGGAATCGTAATTTCACCGATACCGCAGCGAGGGCCACTCGCTAGCCAACGCACATCATTCGCCATTTTCATCAGAGCCATGGCCAGTGTGCGTAAGGCGGCTGAGGTTGCGCTTAGGGCATCATGTGCGGAAAGGGCAAAGAATTTATTTTTCGCACTACGGAAAGGGTAGCCAGTCGCTTTAGCAATATTCGCTGCGCATAGTTCACCAAATTGCGGGTGTGCATTGAGGCCTGTACCGACGGCCGTGCCGCCAATGGCTAAATCGTATAAGCCTTGCATATTGAGCTCAATAGACTCCATGCCGTAGTCAATTTGTGCGACCCAGCTGGAAATCTCCTGACCTAAGGTAATCGGTGTGGCGTCTTGTAAATGTGTGCGACCGGTTTTGACAATCTCTTTGTAAGCCTCGGCTTTAGCGGCGAGGGTATCACGCAAAACCTTAATGGCTGGGAAAAGTGTTTCCTTCAGCTCCAAAACGGTGGCAATATACATGGCGGTGGGGAAAGTGTCATTTGAAGACTGACCGCGGTTTACGTGATCATTAGGGTGAACCGGTATTTTGGAGCCCATGCTGCCGCCAGCTAGTTCAATCGCACGATTAGAGATGACCTCATTGGAATTCATATTGGACTGGGTGCCGGATCCGGTTTGAAACACAACGAGCGGGAAGTGTGCATCTAATTTACCCTCAATCACCTCATCGGCGGCTTGGATAATGAGCTTAGCCACCTCAGCCCCAATCTCGCCTAATTCGTCATTGGCCTCTGCAGCGGATTTTTTTAGAATGCCTAAGGCGCGGATCATGCTGCGACCCCATTTAAAGCGCGCTACACCAATCGGGAAGTTTTGAATGGAGCGCTGTGTCTGGGCGCCCCAATACTTATCCTCAGGCACCTCAATCGTGCCCATTGAATCGCTTTCAATTCTCATACGCTATCTCCCTACATTCAAGGTTTAAGAAAAATTATCAATCCTACTAGTGTACACTGCTAATAGAGAATAGTAATCACTATCAATTAAATTAACAAAAGCTATGTCAGCATTAGGGGATAGAAACTAGTGATATCCCTAAATGAAATGTAATAAAAAATAACGTATAGTAATCACATGCAGGTGAGGAGACGCGCTCTGCATGAGCAGAAATCCCAATCGAAGTATTTTGGGTCTGTGCTACTAGATATTAATGACACGAAGTACGAGACAGCTTCAATACAGCAAGTAGCACGGTACAATAAAAACAGCGCAAAGGGCGGATTCATTGTGAGTTCGCCCTTTTTTATTGCTTATTTTCTAGCCGCTCTGATGGCTACTAATTGTATGACAAAGCTATGGTCGGTTCTTGAGCAGCACTAACACCGCACCTGCACCGCCAATGTGTTCCGGGGCAGGGATATAGGCAGTGACTGCGGTTAAGTCGCGCAGCCAACGCCGTACCGCATCCTTGAGTACCGGTTGATTATTTTTGGAGCCGTAGCCTTGGCCATGAATGACACAAACACAGCGCACGCTATGCTCTATACAGCTCTGCATAAAGCGGTCAAAGCGTTCGGCCGCCTCATCGAGATTGGCACCGTGCAGGTCAAGCGTAGCTTCCACCGGCCATTGAACACGTTGCAGCTTTTTAATCACATCGGCGCCATCGGCATGACGTAAAAAAATCCCTTCATCCTGTTGCGCCACCTGTTTGACAAAGCGTGCCACCTCACCGCTGGCAGCGGCTTGTGCATGTGCGGGCAGGTGTGACGCAGCCGCTGTTGATCTACGCTCGGGTGCGATGATTTCCTTGCCTTCGGCTTGCGCACGTTTTTGATTAAAAAGCGCTCGTTCTCGCGTGCTGCTGATAGGTGGCTGCGCCTCAATGCGATTGCTTGCTTCCAGTCGCTTGGTGCCGCGAATGGAAGCAAGAAAAAGCTTGCGATCCTCATCTGTCACCGCCATTGTCAATCGCTGCTGTTTTTTTTCGGCGGCTGCGACGGCTTTTTGTTGGGCGATGCGCTCCTTGCTCAGTTGCTTACTAAGCTTTTTTAAGTCCTGTAATGAGCCTTTAAGATTTGTTTTCACCTTGTGTATCCAACCAACGCTGTGCATCCAGGGCTGCCATGCAGCCAGTAGCGGCACTTGTGATAGCTTGTCTGTAGATATTATCCGCCACATCCCCAGCAGCAAAAACACCTGGCACTGAGGTCATGGTAAGTAGCTGTGGATTGGTTTTATTAATAATAAAACCGCCGTCCATCGCTAATTGTCCTTCAAAAATATCGGTATTGGGATGATGGCCAATCGAAATAAAAACACCGCTCACGGACAGTTCCTGAGTCTCGCCGCTTTGGGTATTTTTTAAGCGGACACCTGTCACGCCGTCGTTTTTATTACCCAGAACCTTGTCAAGGGTATGGAACAGGGCTAATTTAATATTGCCGTTTTCCACTTTATCCATTAACTTATCTACCAAAATAGCTTCGGCACGGAACTGGTCACGACGATGCACGAGTGTGACATTAGCGCAGATATTGGATAGATAAAGTGCTTCTTCAACGGCTGTATTACCACCGCCTACCACAATCACATCCTGATCGCGATAGAAGAAACCATCGCAGGTAGCGCATGCGGATACACCTTGACCCATATAGGCTTGCTCGCTCTCAAGACCAAGGTATTTAGCAGATGCACCGGTGGCAACAATTAGACTATCACAGCTATACTCGTTGCCCATGTTAGAGTACAGTTTAAATGGACGATTGGCTAGCTCAACCCGATCAATCTGGTCAAACACGATCTGGGTATTAAAGCGCTCGGCGTGCTTAAGAAAGCGGCTCATTAACTCAGGGCCGGTCACGCCATCCCAATCGGCTGGCCAGTTGTCCACATCGGTGGTGGTCATTAACTGACCGCCTTGAGCATGGCCTGTAATTAACAGGGGTTGCAGGTTGGCTCGGGCGGCATAAACGGCGGCTGTATAGCCTGCCGGACCAGAACCTAGGATGATTACCTTGGCATGATTATCATTTTTCATCATTAATATCACTAAACTTAATTTTTACAAAAATCATTGTAAGTCCAATTATAATATATGGCTATGGCTAAAACTTCTAAAACCCCTTACATTGGTCGCGGTAAGCGTAATATCCGCCTGCGATCGCCTGAGCAAGTATTGATGAACTCACGCTTTATGATGATGTTGCGTGAGGCGCGTTGGGTACTGTATTTGATTGCTGCGGTATCCTTGGCAGTGATGTTATTTACTTGGCATGCCACCGACCCGGGCTGGGTCAGTACCTCTGGCAGTGATGAGATTCAAAATGCTTTCGGTGCCTTTGGTGCTTATTTTTCAAGTATTTTATTGTACTTATTAGGCTTTTCTGCCTGGTGGCTAGTCGTGCTGTGCCTCCAGCGCTTATTTGTGGGCTACAAAACCTTGATGAGCCGTTACGCTAATCTAGATCCAGAGCAGGTTTTGCCAAGCTTAAAATGGCATGTACCGATTGGTTTTATTATGCTGATATTAGGCTCTATCGGTTTAGAAAGCACTCAGTTGCAAAGTGTTGGTGAGCAGCTACCGGGGCATGCTGGTGGTGTATTAGGGGCCCTATTCTCGGGGCTGTTAATTCGTAATATTGGCAGTGCGCCGGCGCTATTTGCGATGGCGGCGATGTTCTTTTTTGGTTTTAGTTGGTTTTTTAATTTTTCTTGGCTTAATCTGGCGGAGCGATTGGGTAGCACGATTGCCGGTCTATTTACTAAGTTTGATCGACTTCGTGCCGAACGCATAGACCGCCGTATTGGTGAAGCGGCCCAAGAGGAGATGGATGAGCAAATTACGGCACACAAGGAGCAGTTGCCACCAGCCGATCGCCCATTGAAAATTGAACCGCCGATCAAAGCCTTTCCGATCTCTTCTAAGGCGATTGAAGCAAAGCAGGCCAAGCTGTTTGATAATCATGCAGCCGCTGTATCGGAGCCAGAACCTACTGCAAGTGACGCTAGCGCTAGTAGAGGTATGACCGTAGCGCCAACTAAGGCGGCTAAAGCCCCTAGTAAAGCCACACCGAGTTATGCAGCTAGCGGTGATCTACCCGGCTTAGAGCTACTCGATCCAGCAACAGAGTTTGTGGAGCCGGTAGGCGAGGATACCATCGAGTATAACTCACGCTTGATTGAGAAGAAGTTGAGTGACTTTAATGTCAAGGTTGAAGTGGTTGCTGCTCAGGCAGGTCCGGTGATTACGCGCTATGAAATTGAGCCCGCTTCCGGGGTTAAGGGCGTACAAATTGTCAATTTGAGTAAGGACTTAGCACGTGCTTTGAGTATGGTGCGTTTGCGTGTGGTTGAGACTATCCCGGGTAAAAACCTGATGGGGATTGAGTTACCTAATCCGCGTCGCCAAATTGTACGACTAGCAGAGATTATCGGTTCGCAGGCCTATGAAAAAAGTAAATCACTACTGACCGTGGCCTTGGGTAAGGACATTGCTGGTAATCCCATTGTTGCAGATTTAGCTAAAATGCCGCATTTGCTGGTTGCGGGTACCACTGGCTCCGGTAAATCCGTTGGTATTAATGCAATGATCTTGTCCTTATTGTATAAAGCCGATCCCTCGGAGGTGCGCTTGATTCTAATTGACCCTAAAATGCTCGAAATGAGTGTTTATGAGGGCATTGGGCATTTATTAGCACCTGTTGTGACGGATATGCGCCAAGCAAGTAATGCGCTTAATTGGTGTGTGGGCGAGATGGAAAGGCGCTATAAGCTGATGAGTAAAATGGGTGTCCGTAATATCGCCGGCTATAACAGCAAGATTAAGGAAGCCGAGGCGCGCGGTGAAACCATTGATAATCCATTCAGCTTGACACCAGATTCACCTGAGCCTTTAAAGACGCTACCCATGATCGTGGTGATCATTGATGAGTTAGCTGATTTAATGATGGTGCAGGGTAAAAAGATTGAGGAGTTGATAGCTCGTTTAGCCCAAAAGGCGCGCGCTGCCGGTATTCACTTGATTCTGGCGACTCAGCGTCCTAGTGTGGATGTGATTACTGGTCTGATTAAGGCCAATATCCCGACGCGTATTGCATTCCAGGTGTCATCTAAGGTTGATTCACGGACCATTTTGGATCAGATGGGTGCTGAATCGCTGTTGGGGATGGGTGATATGCTTTATATGCCCCCCGGCTCTGGCCTACCACAACGAGTACACGGTGCCTTTGTGTCGGATGATGAGGTACATCGCGTGGTTGAGTACCTCAAGGAGCAAGGTGAGCCGGATTATGTAGATGGCGTGTTAGAGGGTGGCGTGGCTGGTGAGACTGGTGATGGTCTAGGTAGTGTGACGGGTTTTGCCGATAGTGAATCGGATCCGCTCTACGATCAGGCGGTCGATATTGTCTTACGTACGCGCCGCGCTTCGATTTCCTCGGTGCAACGTCAGTTACGTATTGGTTATAACCGTGCTGCCCGTTTATTGGAACAAATGGAGCAAGCGGGTATTGTGTCAGCGATGGGTGCCAATAATAGCCGTGAGATTTTAGTACCGGCTAATACGGGTGCCGATGAGGATGCTGAGGCTTAATTACGCTTAGTTACTAATACTTCCATTGCGCTGCCGCATTTCCTGTTAAAAACAAGCTTTGTTCATGCTTTCCTAAAGGGTTTTTAAATGAATAAATTACAGAAATTAAGCCTATCACTGACCCTGTTCTTAGCCTTGGGTAGTGGTACGGCAATGGCCCAGTTCACTGTGAACCCAGACACTTTTCAGGAAGGGGCCGGGCAGGCGGTGGATTTAGGTGATATCCAATTTACTAAAATCCCCGACGTCAAAAACACCACCCAAACGGATGCTAAGCAGCAACTAAGGGATTTTGTGAAAAATATCAAATCCGCCACGGGGCAATTTGCTCAACAAGGCGGTGGTACTAATGCTCAAAAAACACAGTCTGGCACCTTTAGTTTTGAGCGTCCCGGTAAGTTTGTATGGCATGTGAGCAAGCCTTATGAACAAAAGGTGATTTCCGATGGTCAGCGGGTGTATCAATATGACCCGGATTTGGCGCAAGTCACCGTACGCAATATCAAAGATTCGGTGGGTGCCTCACCAGCCTCAATTCTTTTTGGTAATAGTAACTTAGACGATAATTTTAGCGTTGAGGTGTTGCCTGAACGTGATGGTATGGTCTGGTTGAGAGCAACGCCTAAGGTAGCCGATCAGGGCATGGCTTTTATGGATATTGCTTTTGCCAATAACTTACCGGCCGAATTACGTATTCGTGATTCCTTTGGTCAAACAACGACGATCAAGCTTAGAAATTTCAAAGCCAACGCTCGCATCCCGGCGAGTGAGTTTACATTTAAAGCGCCCGCCGGTGTGGACGTGGTTAATATGTGATTGATACGAGAAGGCATTGTCTGATTTATTAAGTCAAGCATATTCTAATCTGCATGCGCCTTTAGCCGAACAAATGCGCCCAACCACTTTAAATGAAGTCGTCGGGCAGCAGCATTTATTGGGTGAGGGCAAGCCTTTGCGTGTTGCTTTTGAAGCGGGCCGCCCGCACTCCATGATATTTTGGGGGCCACCAGGCGTGGGTAAAACCACCTTAGCTCGTTTAATGGCTAATGGCTTTGATGCGCAGTTTATTGCCATTTCTGCCGTATTGGGCGGGGTGAAGGATATACGGGATGCGGTCGATCAAGCAAAAATAGCCCAGAGTCAAGGTCGCAAAACCATCCTCTTTGTGGATGAGGTGCACCGCTTTAATAAGGCGCAGCAGGATGCCTTTTTACCTTATGTGGAAAGTGGTCTTTTTACTTTTATCGGTGCCACTACTGAAAATCCCTCCTTTGAGGTGAATTCGGCCTTATTGTCTAGAGCGCGGGTTTATGTATTAGAGTCCATCAGCGAAGCCGACCTACAGGAGTTACTGGTACGTGCGTTGAAGCTGTATAACCAGCGTCTTCAAAGCACAGCAGATGAGCGTGGTGTCGAGGCTAAGCTTATCCAGATCGATGAAGTGGCTGCCGAGCAATTGGTGGCATGGGCTGACGGTGATGCACGCCGTCTCATTAATGTGCTTGAGGTGGTATTAGAATCGGCGGAAAGCGCTCACATCACAGAAATTAATGAATCCTATTTAGAGCAGTCCTTACCTAATAATTTGCGTCGTTTCGATAAGGGTGGGGATGCCTTTTACGACCAAATAAGTGCACTACATAAATCAGTGCGTGGTTCCGATCCGGATGCCGCTCTTTATTGGCTCTGTCGCATGCTGGATGGGGGTGCCGATGCACGATATTTGTCACGACGCATTATTCGTATGGCGTGGGAGGATATTGGTTTAGCGGATCCGCGTGCCTTACAAATTTGTAATGATGCGGCCACGACCTATGAGCGTTTGGGTAGCCCCGAAGGCGAGTTGGCGCTAGCGGAGGCGGTGATTTATCTGGCTGTTGCGGCTAAGAGTAATGCCGCCTATATGGCCTATAATCGCGCCAAAGCCTTTGTGCAAAAGGATAAAAGTCGCCCGGTACCAGTCCATCTACGTAATGCACCAACTAAGCTGATGAAGGAGTTAGGCCATGGCAAGGCTTATCGTTATGCGCATGATGAGCCGCATGGCTATGCAGCGGCTGAGCAGTACCTGCCGGATGGCATGGCCAAACCGTCTTGGTATCAACCGGTTGAGCGTGGTTTGGAAATACGTATTGGTGAAAAAATGGCTTTTTTGCGTGATTTAGATCGTCAATACAAAGCTGCTAAATCAAAGAAATAAAGCGCTTAAGCAACTGTTCTTGCGCACAGTTTGGGCAATCTTTTGTAAAATCAATATTTCGCTAGAAACGATTTCTACTGCGCTGATTTGGCGCATTAAGTTTATGATTAATCTTCGCAATCCTAAGTTTTTATCATTGGCTGCACTGTGTTTATTGACAGCCTGTTCAAGTACTAAGCAGCTTGGTAGCATCGATCACGGTGTACGTAAGCAAGTACCGCGGCTAGCTTTTAATCCGGCTGATATCCGTCAGGGTAGTAATTATACACAGTTGGTGGGACGTGCTTTTATCAGTGATTATAAAAACTACGGTGAGCGTACAGGGGCTTTGATTGATGTGATTTTAAATCCAGTTTCTGCGAGCAGCACCCAGTGGTTTGAGGAGGTTTGCCGTCGTGGTAATGTGCTGAGCGGCCCAGTGAGTGAGGCTTATCGTTCACGTATTCGCACGGTTAAGACGAATCAATACGGGCAGTTTGTGTTTACCGATGTGCCGCGGGGCGACTACTATTTGTCTGCCAGGATGTACTGGTTAGATACCAAACCCTTTACGGGACCGGTGCAATACGGCGGTTTAGTCGCTAAAAAAATTAGTTTGAGAGACTCGATTGAGACCATTGATTTACATGATAAGGATCGCTGCCAAGCGTATTATCATTAATTGAAAAATGCTTAGTAAAACCATGATACACAAAATTCATTTTGCTTTTGTTGCCTTTCTTGTATAATCCAACTAAGTTCAAGTAAAGTTTTAGATTCACCATCTAAATCATTGAAATTTAAATAATTTTTTACATTTTCAAATTAATTTAAAGCCTCAAAGAGGATCCATCTATGCAATACAAACGCGCATTAAAATTTGCCACCTTATCTGCCGTCGTCCTAGCTTTATCTGCTTGTGAGACCTTTGCTTTTAAATCCAATGAAGCGGCAGATGCCGATCAGAAAGCGGTGGCGGCTAAAACGCCCCAAGCTGCTCCAGTGTCACCTGTGATCGCTAAGCGCCAGGGCACGAATGAGTTAGCAATTTACGTAGGTAGTAAGAATGCTAAAAAATCAGCCAAGGAGCAATCACTTAAGGTGGGTGATACGCAATACTACACTAGCGGTATTGTGCTAAAGCGTGATGATATCCAAAATGCTTTTGTTGCTAAAACACTATCGGATGAACCGGCCTTAGCCCTACGTCTAAAGCCTGATTCAATTGCTAAACTTAGCAAAGCTCGTAAGGGCTATAGCCATATCTTAGCGAGTATTAATGGCAATGTGATTTCTACTGTTGAGGGTGCCAATAGCAATCTGATGGACAGCGTGTTATTGATGCCAATGCCTACGCTGGTGAGCGCACGTGATGCGGCTGATTTAATCCGCTAATTGTCGCTACTGCCTAATTAGTCTAAAATTCATTAACAGTTTAGGATGTAGTATCCTAAACTGTTAATATTTTATACATTGTTTTATTATTGATCACTTGAGTTCTCACTCTATATGATGTAACTTTAAAATGTTTTGGTAGCGCTGCAGGCATATCAGCGGATCAAATTTTTTTAATAAATTAAGAGGAACTACGATTATGAAATTATCTCGCAAGTTAGCATTGGCGGTTTTACCAGTGGCTTTCGCCTTAGCTGGCTGCCAAACTACTGGTACGACCACAGCGCAAGCTGATGCAGCACAAACAGTACAAGCTGAGTCAGCATTACAGGTTTACCAAGCTTCTGTGACGCCAGTTCAAGGTTTCCGTCCTGTACAAATTAGCGAGCAGCAAACGATTTATGTGTCAGCTACTCCTGTATTCACAGCGGCAGAGGTTACTTCGCATGACATCGTTGCTGACCAAAATAATAATATCTACATCGCGCTTAATGTTAACGACAAGGCTAAAGCAGCTTTAGATGCAGTACCTGATAACCGTGGTTATGCAATTGCTGCCATCAACCGTGCTAGCAACCAGACAGAGGCCGTTTCTTTCAGCGGTATCCGTCAATCAGCTAACCTATTCTTATTCCGTGTTAGCAATGAAGGCGTTGCTTCTGCGGTAGTTGATTCAGTGTGGCCACAAACTAATCAAGCTGCGAAGTAATTAGCTCGCAATTAAGTGCAAAAGCCCGGTTTCAAACCGGGCTTTTGTCATTGTGGGGATGTATTAGTTGCTATCGGCAGCTTCGCATTGCTGTTTGAACTGCTCCATCATCGCTTGGCGAGAGAGTAACTGATCGCTAGGGGCACTTTTGATGCTTTCCGTAATTTGTGAGAACATCTCAATATCATCCTGCGTAAACTCATCTAAACCGGCTAGGTACTGCGTGATGGCTTCGGTCGATTTACCCTCTATATGCATATCATAAATCACACCGATAGTCTCAGCTGCTTTGCTGCAACTGGTCTTACTCGCCTTTGTGTCATCACTGCTAGCGGTTGCCCCGAAAGCCTCCTCTGGGCTAATTTCTTGAGGTGTGGTTGCAGTCACTGGGGGAGGAGCGGCTGGAAGCACGAGTTCCTCCTGTGGAGGAATTTGCTGTTCAGCATCACCAAACAGTGATTTATCGACGGCGAACCAAACTAGGAATCCAATGGCGGCAATGACCAACAAAAGGATTAGAAAATTAATAATGGACTTCATGAACTATCCTGTGAACTATACTTATAATGGTTGAAATACGTCTATAAAGCTAAATTGATTATAAAATAGGCGTCTAGCAAAAGGAATAGGAGTGAATAAATATCATTCCTTTACTAGGACAAGGTTGATCATGATTAATTCCACTACCTTAAGAATAAATCACGTGTCGAGCATTTCTTTAGTTAAGAAAATCGTCGCAACTTTTTTTATCTTGCTGTTGTTGTCAGTGCTGAACCATGCCCATGCCTTAGCGCGGGTGCAAAGCGATCCTAATCAGGGCGAGCCATTAATCTCTTTAGAAGAGGCAAATCAACGTTGTGAAGTGATTTTAGCCATTTTTAATCTAGAAAAGTTGCAGGGGCAGATTAATGTGATTGAGTTAAGTGCTATCGTACGCTCTCTGCGAGACGAAGCGAAGTTGCCGCCCAAGTTCTTGAGCAAAAAAGAGGCGCGTCGCTTAGGCTGGGAGCCGGGTAGAGCCTTTAATGATATTGCCCAGTTACGTGGCAGAGCCCTAGGTGGTGATCATTTTGGTAATTATGAAAAGCGCTTACCCGCTGCTAGGTATTATGAGGCGGATTTGGATTATTTGGGTACAAAGCGTAATATGAAGCGTCTAGTCTATGAAGATGCGGATCATATGTTTGTCACCATTGATCATTATGAAAGCTTTGAACGGGTGCCAGCATGTCATTAAGTCTATCCAAAAAGCAGCAACGCCGCTATAATGCACGCCAATTAAAAAAGTGGCAGCGCAAAAATAGGCTGCTGCCTGCTACTTCTGATAAATGCATTAAGACGCCCCATATTATTCAGCTTGATGGGATTCAATCGCTTGAGGACTTCTACCGACGTTTAGCTGCGGTCGTGCAGCTACCTGCGAATTGTGCCATGAATCTGGACGCATTATATGATGTGTTGACGGGGGAGATTAGCGAGAACATTGTTTTTCGCTGGACTGCGATGGCGCAGGATGTAGCAAGGAGTCCTGCGAAGTTAAGCGGCTTGAGTGATATGTTAAGGGATCTACCCCAAGCCGCAGAAAATCTCCGTTTTGAGCCTTAGTTATAGGGGGTGTTGAGGCTAAAACGACCAGCGCCAATGAGCATAATGCAGATGGCCGCTGCCAAAAACATATACTCTAAGCCGATCACCGAGCCGCCGCTACTATTGAGGGCAGTCAAGCGCGATGCATGCACAAAAATAATTGCAATACTCATACTAAAGGCAATGATCCCGGCTGCCACGCGTGTATATAAGCCAACGATGAGCATCAATGGTGCAATCACTTCACTGATGTACACGCCATAAGCTAAAAATGGGGGTAAGCCGTGTGCGTTAAGCGTGTGTGGAATATGCCCTAAGCCATACTTAACCTTATGAAAGCCATAAAGTAAAAGCAACACCCCTAAGCTAAGGCGTAGAATGAGTTTTCCTAAATCATAAGCCATTTTTGATAATTTCCTCTTTTACTTCCTAAAACAAAGCACTATGATCTTAAACAAGAAGAGGACCTGGGGTGGTCCTCTTGCTCGTAATTACAACAAATTAGTATTATTCGCTGTCGGTTTTTTTAACCGCACTTTGAATTTTAGACTCAATTAGCCCCTCAGGCACCCTGGTCTCACCTTGGGCATCAGCCGCCGCCAAGGTTGCCATATTGATGATGCGGCGTGTGGTGGTGCTAGTGGTCAGAACATGGATGGCTTTATTTGTGCCTAAGAGCACGGGACCCAGCACAATACCACCACTGGTCATTTTTAAGAGATTGTAGGTGATGTTACCTGCATCTAGATTTGGCATGACGAGGACATTGGCCTGACCGCTTAAGCTGCTACTTGGTAAGGAGCTTTTACGAATTTTTTCGGAGAGTGCGGCATCGGCATGCATTTCACCATCCATCTCCAAGTCCGGCGCAATTTCTGCCAGAATTTCTCGGGCCTTGGCCATTTTAATAGACGAGGCAGTACGACGATTACCAAAATTTGAATGTGACACTAAGGCTATCTTAGGGACCATACCGAAGCGTTTGACTTTTTCTGCGGCCATCAGCGCAATTTCTGCAATTTGCTCGGCCGTGGGATCCTCATTGATATGGGTATCGCAGAGGAAAAGTGTGTAGTCCGAGCTGAAAATCACATTCATCGCAGCCATGGTGCCGCTTTTTAGTGAGGAGCCTGTGATATCACGGATATAATCGACCTGATTGTTGAAGGAGGCATTGACACCGCAAATCATGGCATCACCATAGCCTAACTCGATCATCAGTGCACCAATGATGGTATTGTGCTTACGTACCATCGCTTTGGCGACATCCGGCGTGACTCCGCGACGAGCCATCAATTGATGATAATGCGGCCAGACCTCGTTAAAGCGCTCATCATGCTCCGGGTCAACCACCTCTAGATCGGGGTGGCTTAAATAGCGTAGCCCCAATTTTTTGGAGCGCATTTGAATCACTTCAGGGCGACCAATTAAAATAGGCTTGGCGATTTTTTCATCTAGCACCGTCTGCACAGCACGTAACACACGCTCATCCTCACCGTCAGCAAAAATCACTCGCTGCTGTTGATTTTTTGCCAGCTTCAACAGCGGACGCATTAACTGGCTGGATTGATAAACAAAGGCATTGAGGCGAGCTTTATAGGCTTCCATATCCTGAATCGGACGAGTCGCCACACCGCAATCCATGGCTGCTTGTGCCACCGCTGGCGCAATGGTAATAATCAGGCGTGGATCAAAGGGCTTGGGAATAATATACTCGGGGCCGAAGTTTAAGTCCTCACCCGCATAGGCACTGGCTACCTCTTCATTCGTCTCAATTTGGGCTAATTCGGCAATGGCGTGTACGCAAGCCATTTTCATCTCTTCGGTGATGCAGGTTGCACCTACGTCCAGGGCGCCACGGAAGATAAAGGGGAAGCACAGTACATTATTCACTTGATTCGGATAGTCTGAACGGCCAGTGGCGATAATGCAGTCCGGACGTGCTTCCTTGGCCTCTTCAGGCGTAATTTCAGGATCGGGGTTAGCTAAGGCTAGGATTAATGGTTGCTCAGCCATGGATTTAACCATATGCTGAGTGAGAACCCCCTTGGTTGAGCAACCCAGGAAGATATCCGCACCGGCGATAGCATCGCCGAGGGTGCGCAGCTCGGTGACTTGTGCGTAGCGAGCCTTATTTTCCTCAAGATTTTCCTCGCGTCCCTCATAAATGACGCCGCGCGAATCGCAAACATAGATATTTTCTTTGTTAAGACCGAGGCTGACTAATAAATCCAAACACGCAATAGCCGCAGCGCCAGCACCGGAACAAATGAGTTTTACTTGATCAATGGCTTTATTAACAAGTTTTAGGCCGTTAATAATCGCAGCTGCAGAGATAATCGCAGTGCCGTGCTGATCGTCGTGGAACACGGGGATATTAATGCGTTGACGTAAGGCTTTTTCAATATAAAAACACTCAGGCGCCTTAATATCTTCCAGATTGATGCCGCCCAAGGTCGGTTCTAGTGCAGCGATAATATCGACTAATTTCTCCGGGTCTTTTTCATTAAGCTCAATATCAAAAACATCAATCCCGGCAAATTTTTTGAATAAACCGCCTTTACCCTCCATCACAGGTTTTGCCGCTAGCGGGCCAATATTACCCAAACCGAGAACGGCTGTACCGTTAGTTACCACGCCCACCAGATTGGCACGGGAGGTAAAGCGGGCGGCGGCCTGTTCGCCGTCATTAAAAATCGCCATACACGCAGATGCGACGCCAGGGGAATAGGCTAGTGATAAATCATCCTGATTGGCGAGTGGCTTGGTTGGGGTGACGGAAATTTTACCTGGACGGGGAAACTCGTGATAGTCCAAAGCCATTTGACTTAGTTTGTTTTTCTCAACCATAAAATGCTCTCCAACAGAACTGATAAATTTAAAAAAGTAAACGATGCAATTTTTTTTGCTTAGCCAAGTATTTTAAATGCTAAGGCGTTTTTCTAGTATAGGGGAAAACTTAAAGCGCATGATCATCGGTAAAAAAGTTTAAGAAACTGCTCCAACCATCTATCAAAAATTTACTTGAGTAAAAAGTTGTTTTTTTACTAGCATTGATGCTATAGAACTTATGGAAAACACTGAGAGAGGCGGGTTTTATAAAGGTTCTGAGTGCTATTTATAAGACAGAAGTGCTAGACTAGTTTATACTGATGTGAAGTATATTGGGGTGATGGGTTCTATCCCCTTACTTTTGCTTTTTGTACAGGTAGTCTTTAGGGACCCTTGCTATCCGCCTATCGGTGAAGGCCGTACGCGGAAGGTTACTTCACAATCTGCATCCTTTTCGGTGAAACACTTAAAACGGTGAGGCATAATGTCAACTTTTTTAGAGAAAAATATTTCTTCCTACCTTTTCGGCAGTAATGCCGCTTATGTAGAGGAGCTTTACGAGGCTTATTTGGCAAATCCAAATAGCGTCGAAGAGTATTGGCGAGATTACTTCGATCAGTTACAGGATCAGCCTGCGACAGATGGTAAAGCAGAGACTCGCGATCAAAACCATTCCTCTGTGATTGCATCCTTTGTTCAACGCGCCCGGGAAAATCGTCTTGCCGTGAAGGCAGATAGCCAGCTTAGTATGGAGATGGCGGGTAAGCAGCTTAAGGTGCAGCAGTTAATCGCAGCCTACCGTTCATTAGGTTTGCGCTATGCACAGTTAGACCCCTTAAAGCGAACTGAGCGGCCAGAGATTCCTGAGTTGGATCCAGCATTTTACGGTTTAACTGAAGCCGATTTAGACGAGACCTTCTCTGCGACCAATACCTATTTCACTAAAAACGAGCACATGACCTTACGCGAGCTGATCGAAGCGCTGCGTAATACCTACTGTCGTAGCGTTGGTGTGGAGTATATGCATATCTCCGATCCTAAGGCTAAGCGTTGGATTCAGGAGCGGGTTGAGTCATCGCAGTCTAGTGCCTTGTTGACCGATGCCGAGAAAAAGCGCATCTTGCAGCAATTAACCGAGGCTGAGGGTCTGGAGCGTTATTTGCATACTCGTTATGTGGGGCAAAAGCGTTTCTCTCTTGAAGGCGGCGAGAGCTTTATCTCGGCCATGGATGAACTGGTTAACCATGCCAGTAGTCACGGCACGCAAGATGTGGTTGTCGGGATGGCGCACCGTGGTCGCTTAAATATGTTAGTTAACATCATGGGTAAGATGCCCGGTGATTTATTTGCTGAGTTTGAGGGCAAGCAGGACGGTGCTTTAACTGACGGTGACGTTAAGTATCACAGCGGTTTCTCTAGCGATATTGACGCCAAGGGCGGTCCGATTCACTTGACCCTAGCCTTTAACCCGTCACACTTAGAAATTGTTAATCCGGTGGTTCAGGGTAGTGCCCGTGCCCGTCAAGAGCGTCGCAACGGTAATACTCAGCAAGTGTTGCCAGTATTAGTGCACGGTGATGCCGCCTTTGCCGGTCAGGGGGTGGTGCAAGAGACGCTGAATATGTCTCAAACCCGTGGTTACTCTGTGGGTGGTACCATTCACGTCGTGATTAATAACCAGATCGGTTTTACCACCTCCGATCCGCGTGACTCACGCTCTACACTGTATTGTACCGACGTTGTCAAAATGATTGAGGCGCCGGTATTCCACGTTAATGCCGACGATCCTGAAGCGGTGACCTTTGCCACTCGTTTGGCGGTGGATTATCGTCAGGAGTTTGGTCATGACGTGGTGATTGATATTATTTGTTTCCGTAAATTAGGTCATAATGAGCAGGATACCCCATCCTTGACTCAGCCTTTGATGTATAAAACAATCGCTAAGCACCCAGGTACGCGTCAGCTGTATGCGGATAAGCTATTAAAGCAGGGCGTACTCGAAGAGGGCGAGTCTGAGGAGATGGTTAAGGCCTATCGTCAGGTGATGGAAGAGGGTAATCGCACCGTTGAGCCGGTCTTAACTGACTACCAGCGTAAGTATGCGATTGACTGGACGCCTTTCCTAACTGCAAAATGGACCGACCATGCAGAGACAGCCCTCCCGATTTCTGAATTGCAGCGCTTAGGTCAAGCGATTACAACCATTCCTGAGACCTTTACGCCACACCAGTTAGTTAAGCGCTTGCTTAACGATCGTCGTGCCATGGCCAATGGTGAGATGAATTTAGACTGGGGTATGGGTGAGCACTTAGCTTTTGCCAGCCTTTTATCTAACGGTTATCCAATCCGTATTACCGGTCAGGATTCAGGTCGCGGTACTTTCGTGCACCGACATGCGGTATTCCATGATCAGAGTCGTGAGCGTTGGGATGAGGGTACCTATATCCCCTTACAGAACTTAGCTGAGGATCAGCCTAAATTTACCGTGATTGACTCTGTTTTATCCGAGGAAGCGGTACTAGGTTTTGAGTATGGTTATGCATGTTCTGAGCCAAATACCTTAACCATTTGGGAGGCGCAGTTCGGTGACTTCGTCAACGGTGCGCAAGTCGTGATTGACCAGTTTATTACCTCTGGTGAGGCCAAATGGGGTCGTCATTGTGGCTTAACAATGATGCTGCCACATGGCTATGAAGGTCAAGGACCGGAGCACTCCTCAGCACGTATTGAGCGCTTCTTGCAGCTATGTGCCGATCATAATATTCAATGTGCACAGCCGACCAATGCCGCGCAGATTTTCCACTTGCTGCGTCGTCAGATGATCCGCAAGTTCCGTAAGCCTTTAGTGATTTTTACGCCTAAGTCTTTACTACGCAATAAGGATGCTACATCACCGCTCAGCGATTTTGCTGAAGGTGAGTTTAAGCTCATTATTGGTGAGAGCAATCCTGACATTATTAAAGACAAGGTCAATCGTGTCTTAGTTTGCTCAGGGCGTGTTTACTACGATTTAGTGAATCAGCGCACTGAGCGTGAGGCGAATGATGTGGCCATTGTTCGGGTTGAGCAATTGTATCCATTCGCGCACAAGGAATTTGAGGCTGAATTACAGCAATACCCTAATGCCAAAGAAATTGTTTGGGTTCAGGATGAACCACAAAACCAAGGTCCTTGGTTCTATATCCAACATCATATTTATCAAAATATGTCTGCGGGTCAGAAGTTGGGCTATGCTGGTCGTGCCGCTTCTGCTTCACCGGCAGTGGGTTATTTAGCCTTACACAATGAGCAATTAAAATCATTATTGGAGCAGGCATTCAGTCCGCGCCTTCGTGGTTTTACCTTAACTAAGTAGTACCTGGACGCAGGCCCCTTAAGGCGTATTAAGCGCAAGGGCCTGTGAGGGATTTAAAGATTTTTTAAAGCGTAATACTCATTTATTCATTACGAACAAGTTTAAAGGAACAAAATTATGTCAATCGTTGAAGTGAAAGTACCTCAGTTTTCAGAGTCCGTATCCGAGGGTACCTTATTAGAGTGGAACAAGCAGGTTGGTGAGGCCGTGTCTCAGGACGAGACCTTAATTGAGATTGAAACCGACAAGGTAATTATGGAAGTGCCATGTCCGGCTGACGGTGTTTTGGTTGAAATCATTGTCCAAGGTGGTGAAAACGTCGAATCCGAGCAATTACTTGCCAAAATTGATACCGCTGCCAAAGCAACTGCCGCAGAGCCTGCCGCTGCCGCTGAATCAGCACCTGCTGCCGCCGCCGCACCTGCCGCTGCTGCTACCAAGGGTGATGTAGCATCGCCTGCTGCTGCTAAAATTTTATCTGAAAAGGGCTTAGACGCTTCCGCTGTTAGCGGTACTGGTAAAGATGGTCGGGTGACCAAAGCAGATGCACAGGCTGCGCAAGCAACGGCCGCAACAGCTGCTCCTGTACAAATTGGTCAGGCCCTTGATGGTCGTCCTGAGCAGCGTGTACCAATGACTCGTTTACGTGCCCGCGTTGCTGAGCGTTTACTACAGTCACAGCAGGAAAATGCGATTTTAACCACGTTCAACGAAGTCAATATGAAGCCCGTGATGGATCTTCGTGCGAAATTCAAGGAGCAATTTGAAAAAGAGCACGGCGTGAGACTTGGCTTTATGTCTTTCTTCATTAAAGCAGCTGTGGCAGCACTTAAAAAGTACCCACTACTTAATGCCTCTATCGACGGTAACGATATTGTTTACCACGGTTACTTTGATATTGGTATCGCTGTTAGCTCACCGCGCGGTCTCGTAGTACCTATTTTGCGTAATGCCGACCAGTTGTCATTGGCTGAAATCGAAAAAACCATTGCCGAGTTCGGTGCCAAGGCGCGCGAGGGTCGCCTCAGCATTGAGGAATTGACCGGTGGTACTTTCTCAATCTCTAATGGCGGCGTCTTTGGTTCTATGATGTCTACGCCGATTATTAACCCACCGCAGTCCGCAATTTTAGGTGTACATGCAACCAAAGAGCGTCCAGTGGTTGAAAACGGTGAAATCGTTATTCGTCCAATGAACTACTTGGCACTTTCTTATGACCATCGTCTAATTGACGGTCGCGATGCAGTGCTTGGCTTGGTGGCAATGAAAGAAGCACTAGAAGAGCCTGCTCGTTTATTGTTAGACCTCTAAGCTAGCGTCATTGAATCATTAACGCCCCGCATAAAAGGATATGTTCGGGGCGTTATCAGTTAAATCGAATTGGAAGAGTTATGAGTAAAGAGTTTGATGTAGTAGTTATTGGTGCAGGTCCTGGTGGTTATATTGCAGCCATTCGTGCGGCACAGCTAGGTAAATCGGTGGCATGTATTGATGCATGGGTTGATGCTGATGGCAAGCCCACCCCTGGCGGCACATGCACTAACGTGGGTTGTATTCCTTCTAAGGCTTTATTACAGTCTTCAGAGTACTATGAGCATGCCAAGCATGGCTTTAAAGAGCATGGAATTGAGCTTAGCTCGGTTAAGCTTAAAATCGATCAGTTCTTAGGTCGTAAAAATGAAGTCGTACAGCAAAATAACGATGGAATCCTGTTTTTATTCAGAAAGAATAAGGTTCAGTTTTACTCTGGTAAAGCGTCTTTTGACGGCAAAGCGGATAATGGTCGCTACAACATTCTAATCGATGGTAAGGATAAAGGCAGTGTTAGTGCTGAGCATGTGATTATTGCTACAGGCTCTGAACCTCGTGCTTTACCAGGTCTTGAGTTTGATGAAGAGCTGATTTTATCTAATACCGGCGCTTTAGCGATTCCTGCCGTACCTAAGCGTCTAGGCGTGATCGGTGCTGGTGTGATTGGCCTGGAGTTGGGCAGTGTTTGGCGTCGATTAGGTGCTGAAGTTACCGTACTTGAAGCCATGCCGAAGTTTTTATCAGTAGCGGATGAGGGTGTTGCTAAGGAAGCGGCTAAGCTATACGCTAAGCAGGGTCTCAAAATTGAGGTTGGGGTCAAGGTTGGCGATATCAAAACCTCTGCTAAAAAGGTCACGATTAAGTATGACAATGCCAAGGGTGAAGAGCAGACCTTGGAAGTCGATAAGCTGATTGTGTCGATTGGACGTGTGCCTACTACCGCCGGCTTAAATCTTGAGTCCATTGGCCTAATGACCAATGAACGTGGGTTTATTGAGGTTGATGAGCATTGCCATACCGAGCTTGAAAATGTCTGGGCTGTGGGTGATGTGGTGCGTGGTCCGATGCTTGCGCATAAAGCGGAGGAAGAGGGCGTGGCCGTAGCTGAGCGTATTGCGGGTCAGCATGGTTCGGTTAATTATGATCTGATTCCTAATGTGATTTACACCTCGCCAGAAATCTCTTGGATTGGAAAAACTGAGCAACAGCTTAAGGAAGAGGGTAAAAAGTACAAAGCGGGTCAATTCCCCTTTATGGCTAATGGCCGTGCCCGTGCTTTAGGTGACACCAATGGTTTTGTTAAAGTCTTGGCTTGCGCCGAAACGGACGAGGTCTTAGGGGTGCATATTATTGGCCCGATGGCTTCCGAGCTGATTGCTGAGGCAGTAGCGATTATGGAGTTTAAAGGCGCTGCCGAGGATATCGGACGGATTTGTCACGCTCACCCGACCTTGTCTGAATCATTAAAAGAAGCGGCCTTAGCGGTTGATAAGCGTAGCTTAAACTTCTAATTCATCGTGTCCGAGGGAGAGCGGCTTAAGCGCTGATGTCTCTTATAGACAATGTGTCATAAGTGCCCTATATTAAGTGAGCTTGATTAGGGCACTTTTTATTTTTTAAATCACATTATGAACGTCATTCATCATTATCGTAAGGCCTTGGCTGACAAGAATTATGTGGCCGATGCGGCGCAGGAAAAAGCCATTATGCGGCTGCAGGATTTGTTCGAGGAGTTGATCGACTTTAAGGATCAGCGTAGCGGTTTTTTTAAGCGTATGCTTAATCGCCCGGCCGTACCTAAGGGCGTTTATATGTGGGGTGGTGTAGGTCGAGGCAAAAGCTTCTTGATGGATTCTTTTTATAATTACCTACCTTATAAACGCAAAGTACGCATTCATTTTCATGAGTTTATGCGTAGTATCCATCAGCAAATGCAAAGCATTCGTGGTACTGAGGATCCCTTAGATGTGGTGGCCAAGCAAACCGCTGAAAAGTACCGCCTGATTTGCTTTGATGAGTTTCATGTGTCGGATATTGCGGATGCGATGATATTGCACCGCTTGCTGGAAAAGCTCTTTGAGTACGGCTGCACCTTTGTGATGACCTCCAACTATGAGCCCTCCGAGTTATATCCGGACGGTCTGCATCGTGAGCGATTGCTACCTGCGATAGATTTAATTAAGCGAAAAATGGATGTGCTCAATGTCGATGCTGGCATTGATTATCGTCGTCGTACCTTGGAGCAGGTACCGCTGTATTATCAACCCCTCAACCCTGAAAATCGTCAGGCAATGGAGAGTTTATATAAGCAACTTAGTGGTGCTGAATTGAAAGTTGAACTATTGACGGTAGAAAATCGACCGTTACAAGCCTTGGGAGTAGCGGGTTCGGTGGCGTGGTTTGACTTTAAAACCTTGTGTATGGATAATCGTTCACAAAATGACTACCTCGAATTGGCTAAGCGTTTTGAGACGATTTTTCTTTCCGATGTGCCTAAAATGAGCGCTGCCCAAGCCTCACCGGCGCGTCGTTTTACTTGGTTGATTGATGTGCTGTATGACTATAAGGTAAAGCTGGTAATGAGTGCGGAAGTGCAGCCAGCCGAACTGTATACCGAGGGTGTATTATCGAATGAGTTTTTCCGTACTGAGTCGCGCATTACGGAAATGCAGTCTAAAGAGTATATGCAGCAAGCGCGTCGAGACTACGTAAACCTTTAAATGTAAATTAATTGATGGAGTATGTTGCCAATGAATGCTAAGCAAGGGCAAAGCAAAATTCAACGTGTCTTAACTGGTGTGACCACCACGGGCACGCCTCACCTAGGTAATTACGCCGGTGCGATTCGTCCGGCAATTGAAATGAGCAATCAGCCAGACGTGGATGCGTTTTTCTTTTTGGCAGATTACCATGCTTTAATTAAAGCGGATGATGCTGCGCGTGTTGAGCGCTCGCGTTTAGAAATTGCTGCCACTTGGCTAGCCGCCGGTTTAGATACGGAGCGAGTCACGTTTTACCGGCAGTCGGATATTCCCGAGATACCGGAGCTATCATGGGTCCTAACCTGCTCTACGCCTAAGGGGCTGATGAATCGTGCCCATGCATATAAAGCCAGTGTGGATGCGAATAACGCGGCCGGGGTTGAGCCGGATGATGGTGTTACTATGGGTTTATATTCCTATCCCATTTTGATGGCGGCAGATATTTTGATGTTTAATGCGCATAAGGTACCGGTGGGTGCCGACCAGGTGCAGCATTTGGAAATGGCACGTGATATTGCGCAACGCTTTAACTATCACTATGGTAACGGTCGTGATTTTTTTGTCTTGCCTGAAGCGCAGGTGGCTGAAGGTGTGGCAACCTTGCCGGGGCTTGATGGACGTAAGATGTCCAAGAGCTATAACAATATCATTCCGCTCTTTGCAGGCGATGCTAAACAGTTGCGCCAAGCGATTGCGCAAATCAAAACTGACAGCAAGTTACCGGGCGAGCCTAAGGATCCGGACAGCTCTAATCTCTTTATGATTTATAAAGCCTTTGTTGAACCTTCTAAGGCGCAAGCTTTTGCGGCAGAATTACGTGATGGCTTAGCCTGGGGCGATGCAAAAAAAATGCTGGCTGATGAGTTAGAAGGCATGATTGCGCCAATGCGTGAGCGTTATGTGGAATTGATGGCTAAACCTGAACGCATCGAGGAGATTTTATTAGACGGTGCGGCTAAAGCGAGAAAAATTGCGCAGCCCTTGATGGCAGAGATTCGACAGGCAGTGGGTTTGCGCCGCTTTCATGCCGTAAAAACGGCTGATACAGCACAGGAAAAGGCTGCAAGCAGTAAAAAATCGTCTAAGATGCCTCGCTTTATCAGCTTTAAAGATGATACTGGGCAGTTTATGTTCCGCATGCTCAGTGCAGAGGGTGAGGAGTTATTACGCTCAGTCTCATTGCCTAATCCCCAAGTGGCCGGTCAAGAAATCCGCACTTTACAAAATACGCCTGAATCCATTCAGTTTGAATTAGTGGATGGGCTGTATCAGCTATCACTTAATCATCAGTTAGTGGCCTTTGCGGTTGATGCTAAAGGGCTTGGTGCAGAGGCTTGGAAAGCGAAGTTCTTAAGTGAATTGGCTTTGTTTAAGCAAGAGTAATTTTTCAATGAGGTAGTATGGGGAAGCCGCATCCAGCACTCACGTATCAAGCCACTTGGTGTGCATTTAAGGAAATGCTGCCGGTGGCTGCGTTTGTGGCCATTTTTGGCTTAGCATTTGGTTTGGCCGCAGTACAGACAGGTCTGGATGGTCTCAGCACGGTGTTGATGAGTGCTGCGGTGTTTGCGGGCGCTTCACAATTTGCGACCCTTGAGCTATGGGGCGAGCATGTACCCTTAGTGCCTCTGATTGCCACGGTGTTCTTTATTAATGCACGGCATATTCTAATGGGCGCTTCAGTTTATCCCTGGTTTAAGGATATCCCCCTGCGGCAGCGCTATCAGTATTTACTCGTTATTTCCGATGCGAATTGGGCTAAGGCCATGATCAAATACAATCATGGCAAGTCCGGCTTGTCTGATATTGTCGGCGGCGGTTTGGCGCTTTGGTTGATGTGGGTAGTGGGTACTTGGCTAGGCTTGTATTTCGGCTACTTAATTCAGAATCCGCGCGCCCTAGGCTTGGATATGGTGATGTATTGCTTTCTTTTAACCATGGTGCTTAGCGGGCCTAAGGATTTGCGTATTGCGATTATCTGGTTGGTATCAGCGCTAGTGGCTGTCTTAGCCTATTGGTATTTACCAGAAAATATGCATGTGGTCGTTGGTGCCTTAGCCGGTGGTTTAGTGGGACTATTTTGGAAAGAGAGGGCAGCAACATGAATTGGGCTATTAGTACCGAATATCCTCTGCTGATTGTGTTAGTCATGGCAGTGGCTACGCTGATGACTCGTTTAGGCGGCGTATTTATTATGCAGTTTGTGCCGATTAGTGATGCGGTCAGACGTTTTATTGGTGCGATGTCCGGTTCAGTGCTGGTGGCTGTATTAGCCCCAGTGGCTGTGGAGGGTGATGTAGGTGCCCAGTTGGCAATGCTGACGACACTGGTGTTGATTTTGTTGTTTAGACGCCCACTACTCGCCATCACCGCGGGTTTTATGATGGCGGCCTTGAGTCGTTATTTACTCACTTAATATTGTCCAAAGGCTTTGTAATAATTTGCTTGCATGGTAGCAACAACTCAGTCATCGTTGTCTTACGTTAATGACTAGCATAATCTGCCAACAGGTCTAGGGCAGAGGATGGTAGCGGGGTGAGTGAGAATTTGGGTGGTCCAAGGTGCACTAACATTGTCTTAAGCTTTTTGATAATTGCTCACGCTTTATCTAGCGCTGATGGTCTATAGTGAAAACTCACATAAGCAAAAGGAGCAATATGATGAATAAAGATATTTTAGAAGGTAAGTGGGAACAGCTTAAGGGTAAAGTTAAGGCGAAGTGGGGCGATTTAACGGATGATGATATTGCCGAGATCAAAGGTAATTCACAGTACCTAGCAGGTAAGTTACAAGAGCGTTATGGACGCACCAAGGAAGAAGCCGAAAAAGAAATTAATGCGTGGTTAGACGAGCACAAATAAGTCGCACTATCTAATTATTGATTACTCATTAAAGCAGCTTGGCGCTTATGGTCAAGCTGCTTTTGCGTGTATAGGCCTGGCTAATCTGTTATATACTTTAAGAAATTTTAAAAAAATAATGAGACAAGCCATGCTTAAAGATATTTCCCTTTCAGCCGTTATTGCTGGTCTGTTGGCAGTGATTATCGCCTACTGTGGACCACTAATTATTGTGTTTCAAGTGGCTACCTTGGCAGGTGTATCCACCGAGGATATGATGAGTTGGATTTGGGGGATTTCCTTTGGCGTGGGGATTAGTGGGCTGGTACTCAGCTATTTATCCAAAATGCCTATTATGACCGGCTGGTCGGTGCCCGGCACCGTGCTTTTGCTATCCTTATTTCCCACCTTGACGGTAGCAGAAATGGTCGGCGCGCATATGCTGGCCGGTATGATGATTGTGATCATCGGCCTATCCGGACATTTTGATAGGCTGATGGCGTGGATTCCCCAGGGGGTAGCAGGTGGTATGTTGGCTGGTTTGTTATTTCAGTTCGGTGCGGCAGCCTTTAAAACCATTAGCGTATCCCCCGTGTTATTGATCTTGATGTTGTCGGTTTATCTTCTTGGTAAACGTTATTTTTCAAGGTATAGCATTGTGGCGGTTTTTGTCGTTGGTTTAGTCTTTGTGATGGCTACTGGCCAGGTTCATACCGAGGCCTTTAATTTGCAATGGGTGATGCCTAAATTAATTGCGCCAGAATTTAGTATTTACAGTATTTTGAGTTTGTCTGTGCCCTTGGTTTTAGTGAGTTTAAGTGGTCAGTATCTGCCGGGGATGGCGATTCTAAAGGTGGATGGTTATCATCAAGTTAAGTCGCGACCCATTATGGTGATGACCGGGGGTGTGTCGACCCTAGTGGCCTTAACTGGCTCAGCCAGTATTGTGTTGGGGGCGATTAGTGCAGCCATTGCCACCGGACCTGATAGTCACCCGAACCCGGATAAACGTTATATTGCTGGTATGAGTAATGGCTTGTTTTATATTGTTGGGGCCTTTTTGACCAGTGCTATTGTGACATTATTTGCTGTGTTTCCGGCAGAGTTGGTGGCGATTCTGGCTGGTCTCGCCCTTATGTCCTCAATTAATGCCAATATTGTGTTAGCGGTGGAGGATAGGGAAAATCGTGAAGCGGCGTTATTGACGTTTATGGCGACGGCTTCTGGCATGAGCTGGTTTGGGCTCGCTTCTGCCTTTTGGGGTATTGTGATCGGTATGTGTGCTGCTTTACTTTTTAATACGAAATTGCGTGGTGGGATCCGGTCTTTATTAAAGAAAGCCTAGGGGTGAGGAGTTAAAAACTTGCTAAGACAGGCTTTTTTGCGCATCACCACGCACGGTATAAAAGCCATATCATTTCACTAAGAGCTGTTTCAAAAAATGGGGTAGGTTCAAGCTCACTCGCCAGTAGGGCAAATGTAATTTCAAAAAAGTTTATAACTTTGCTTTATATTTATTATCTTTTTGCGCTTAATTAAGGTGTTGTTTATGTTAATTATTCAGCGGCTGATTTAATTCTTTTTTGATGATTTCCCCTATATTTTTCTGTTTATTTATTTCGCTATCAAAAATAATTTTGTTTCGATTTCTAATTAAAAATTGGTCAACCAATCCAGAATTTAAAATGACTTCAGCCACTTTAGGCAACCTCTTAACCATGATGGCATGAATATTTTCAGGGACGTAACGAGGATAATCACCTGTTAATTTCATTTTTTCGGCTCGCTCTTGAATACTTTTTTTGCTTAAATATTTTGAGCAAGTACAAACAAAAACTTTTGTTGAATAATTGTTAGCTTTCAATTCTGAAAGCATAGCTAATGAGGGGTGTTCAGTTCTAAAGGTGGTTTCTAAGATAATATTATATTTTTCTTTAACCGCTTTGCTAAAAACTTGTTTTGTTATTTCCCAGGCAAACTCCCCTGTGTATTTTCCTGCGCCTTCACCATGTATTTTTTGTATTTCTTCATAATATTCATGGTATTTTCTATATTCATCCGTATTTATAACTAATACGTTATCTAGTGTTTTTAACAACTCTTCAATTGCTTGTGATTTTCCTGCCCCTGCTTGACCTCCGACAATAACACCGAAAGGTTTGTTATGTTCAGGCGTTGCCCCTGTTGAATTTAAAAGAAAATCCCATATCAATGGTAATTTATCTTTTAAATCCTTATGTAGATCATAGATTTCTATATTCAAGTTTATCTTTTTAATTTAGGCAAGTCTTTGTATCGGTTGATAATGGTTCGGACGTTTTTAACAATATCATCAAAATCCAGTTTTTCTGGTTTTGAACGGTATATGGTCATACGTAAATTAGCCAAGTATTTTATATCTTCGCTTTCCTCTAACTCAGCTCTTTGTAGTCTAGAAAGCATGGTTGCGCTTGCGGTTGCCACAAACTCAATAAGTACATCTTTTTCCATTAAAGTAGCCATTTAAAACTCCTTTTTAATTGATGTATTATATTACATCAGTTGAGCTTTTGCTTTTTTAGGCTCTTCTTTTTTTCGTGAAGCGGCGTTATTGACGTTTATGGCGACGGCTTCTGGCATGAGCTGGTTTGGGCTCGCTTCTGCCTTTTGGGGTATTGTGATCGGTATGTGTGCTGCTTTACTTTTTAATACGAAATTGCGTGGTGGGATCCGGTCTTTATTAAAGAAAGCCTAGGGGTGAGGAGTTAAAAACTTGCTAAGACAGGCTTTTTTGCGCATCACCCCTAAAGCACCAGTGTTTATAGCCACTGCACTTATGGCTCAATGGTAGGTGTGTTTTTATCCTGTTGTAGGGCTTTGCTGCTTAAAATAGCTAAATGCTCGTTAATTTTAAAGAGTACAACGGTCAATTCACAATAAATACGTCCGGCAATCACACCACCAATTAAAACCGCAAGACCGGATAAAATTTGACCGTTGATGATAGCGGACAAAGAAGCAATCACAACGGCCACCAAGATAAACCAATAAACGAAGGTGACGATTTTTGGGAAAATAAACTTGTCTAAATATAAAAAATCACGGAAATTCATAAGCTATTCCTCCTAAAAAAAATGATGATAAGTTGTCCAAAGGAGTGTGGATTTTTAGTTTAACAGCGTAAAGTGTAAATCAACAACCCTTTTTGTACAGGTGCTGAGAAAGCGCGGCTTAGCCTCGGCTATAATAGCGACAGCAAGTTATCACTAGACCTTCTCATAGATAAGATTAACGTCTTTTTATGAAAATTATTCGTATCGATTCCATTCCTATTAAGCTGCATTTTAAAGCGATTAAAAATCTGTATATTCGTGTGTTACCGCCTGCAGGAGAGGTCGTGGTGTCGGTGCCACAGAGGATGGGAGAGGAGTTGGCGCTGGCGTTTATTAATCAGCGTTTGTCTTGGATTAAGAAGCAGCGGCAAAAATTTGCTCATTATCAAGCCGTGCCAGCGCTGCAATATGAAACCGGTGAACGACATTATTTATGGGGCAAGCTCTACCCCTTGTATGTGTTTGAGGGTTATGCTAAGCATGAGATTTATCACGATGCTGAGGGCTTAAATATGTTTGTGCGAGACGGCACGAGTAGCAAAGGTAGGGCCTTGGTAATGCAGAATTTCTATAAAGCGCAGATACGGGCCGCTTTAAAGGATTATGTGCCCAAATGGGAGAGACGCATGGGGATTAGCGCGCCTATCATTGATTTGCGCACTATGAAAAGCCGGTGGGGCAGTTGCCGTAGCGATGGACAACGCATTTGTTTAAATACGGAACTAGCTAAAAGACCGCTTGAAAGTTTGGAGTATGTGTTGGTGCATGAATTAGTGCATTTGTTTGAGCAAAGTCATAACCAGCGCTTTCAAGCCTTGATGGATAAGTGTTTAGCGGATTGGCGAGAGCGTAAACAGCGTCTCAACCAGCCTTTAGTTTAGAAAGTAAGGAGTTTTGATGGCAGTGGTTTTATCCATGATTGCTAAGGGTTTATATATCATCGGTGGGGTGACGGTGTTTTTTGCGATTTTATGTCTCAGCACCTTAAATGCTAAGCCTAATGCCAAAAACCAAGCATTATTGGCGCAGTTGAGTCCCGAACAAATAGCGCAGGGCAAGAAAAACGCTCGCAATGCCATTATCTATATTTTTTTGCTGGGATTAATCCTTGCCTTAATCGGCTATGTGTTGAGTGTGTTTAGCGGTCGTTTATAGGGGGGTTATCAGGGGCTTGCGCAATGGCAAACCCCTGATGATTGCTAGTGAGATGGGCGTTTATTCGTTTATTTTTTAAGCTTGGCAAAGGCCGCTGCCATTGCACCCATCGGCGCATCATCACGTCGATTTGAGGCGTGTGTGCCGGTACGCTGATGTTTGCTGCGATTATCACGCCGTTCATTGTTACGACTATCGCTACGTGCTGTGCGATTGCTGCTGCCAATGTCATCATCTAAACGCATGCTGAGATTGATACGATTTCTATCTACCTCTACTTCCAGTACTTTGACTTTCACCGTTTGACCGACACGCACCACCTCACGTGGATCAGTGACGTACTTATTGGATAAGCAGGAAATATGCACTAAGCCATCCTGGCCTACACCAATATCCACAAAAGCACCAAAAGCGGCTACATTACTAACCACACCTTCTAGAATCATGCCGGGAATCAGGTCGCGTATGGATTCAATCCCTTCTTGGAAGGTGGCTGTTTTGAATTCAGGGCGTGGGTCGCGACCGGGTTTTTCTAACTCATTAAAAATATCTTTAACCGTTGGTAAGCCAAATTGTTCGTCAGTAAAGCTACTTGGCGAGAGTCCTTTGAGAGCATCGGTTTTGCCCATAATATCTTTGATATCAGCTTGAATTTTTTCTAAAATGCGCTCAACTACTGGATAGGCTTCGGGGTGTACCGCCGAGGCATCCAGTGGATTGTCGCCGTTTTGAATGCGTAAGAAGCCGGCTGCCTGTTCAAAGGTTTTAGGGCCGAAGCGAGACACTTCCAGTAGCTTTTGGCGATTGTCAAAGGCGCCGTTTTGGTCACGCCAGGCGACAATGTTTTTAGCCAGGGTGCTATTTAAACCAGAAACGCGCGCAAGCAGTGCTGCCGATGCGGTGTTGACATCAACCCCTACGGCATTGACGCAATCTTCAACCACCGCATCCAAGGAGCGGGCTAGCTCGCCTTGATTAACATCGTGTTGATATTGACCGACGCCAATGGCTTTGGGCTCAATTTTAACTAATTCGGCTAATGGGTCTTGCAGACGACGGGCAATGGAAACTGCACCACGTAAACTCACATCCAGATCGGGGAATTCAGTGGCCGCTAGTTCTGAAGCAGAATAAACTGAGGCACCAGCTTCGGAAACCACGATCTTTTTAACCTTATCGAGTTTAAACTCCTTAATCAGTTCGCTAATTAAACGCTCGGTCTCACGCGAAGCGGTACCGTTGCCGATGGCAATTAACTCAATATTATGCTTGGCCACTAACGCTGCTAGGGTATGAATACTGCCTTTACGGTCAAGGCGGGGTTCAAAGGGGTAAATGGTCGTGGTCTCAAGCACCTTGGCCGTGGCATCGATGGCAGCTACCTTGACCCCCGTGCGAATCCCAGGGTCCAAGCCTAGTACGGCTTTAGGACCTGCTGGCGCTGCCAATAATAAGTCCTTTAGATTGTCGGCAAAGACTTTAATTGCCTCTTCTTCAGCGCGTTGGCGTAACTGACTAATAAACTCAGTTTCAAAGGCGGTGAGTAATTTTACACGCCACGTCCAACGGCACACATCGGCTAGCCATTTGCCGCGGGCTGAGGCATCTGCGCCAAATTCTGCACCCAAATCAAAGTAGCGCTCAATGCGCTCAATACAAGGATGCGGTACCAGCTCCTCCTGCGCTTCGGATAAGCCAATACGTAAATCCAAGCAGCCCTGTTGACGTCCGCGTAGCATGGCTAGAATACGGTGCGAGGGTAGACTCGCCAAAGACTCACTAAAGTCATACCAATCGCGGAATTTATCGCCTTCATCTTCTTTGCCGGCGACCACGGTGGAGTATAAAAGACCTTGTTGAGACAGGAACTCTCGCAGCTGTGCTAATAAATCCGCATCTTCGGCAAAGCGTTCGGCCAGGATATCGCGCGCACCATCCAATGCCGCTTTAGTATCGGTGATTTTATGCTCTGCATTTAGATAATCTGCCGCTAAGGTTTCAGGATCCGCAGTACGGTCATCTAGGATAGCATTTGCCAAGGGCTCTAAACCAGCTTCTATGGCGATTTGAGCACGGGTGCGACGCTTAGGCTTATAGGGAGCATACAAATCCTCTAAGCGTTGCTTAGTGTCTGCCGCCATTAGCTGCTGCATTAATTCGGGTGTCAGCTTTTCTTGAGCATGAATCGATTCCAGAATGGCGAGTCGGCGCTCTTCCAACTCCCGTACATATAGCAATCGTACTTCTAGTTGACGTAAAACTGTATCGTCCAAACCACCAGTCGCTTCCTTACGATAGCGTGCAATAAAGGGCACCGTGGCGCCTTCATCTAATAAATTGACGGCTGCAGCAATTTGACTGGCTTTTACCGTTAGTTCCTCAGCAAGTTGTTGAATAATACGCGCACTATCGACTTCCTGTGGAATAGCTAATGATGAATGTTCAGGTTGTAGACTTACAGATTCGGTCATCTCACTCTCAAGTTTTTTGGTTTGAAAGCTTGTCATTTTGCCACAATTAGGCGGCTAAATATATTCATTGACTAGGATTGCTACAATTGCTTATGTGAAAATAAGCATAATAAGTGACGTCTTTTTTGTAGGAGCCGCTCTTGAGTTTTGATGTCAGTCGATTTTTTTCAGATGATGGTCCTTTTGCCGAATCTGTTAGTCGCTATACTAAGCGTCAGGCACAGACTGAGTTGGCGCAAGCGATAGAAAATACTTTCATGACAAAGGGCACGCTGGTGGCTGAGGCAGGTACCGGTACAGGTAAGACCTGGGCCTATTTAGTACCAGCATTATTAGCGACTGGCAAGGTGATTATATCGACGGGTACACGCAATTTACAGGACCAGATCTTCACTAAGGATGTGCCACAGGTTTGCCAGGCCATGGGTATTCCAGCCTTGGTCGCTGTGCTTAAGGGACGTTCTAATTACGTTTGTCACCATTATTTAAAGCAGCTTGAGGAGTCAGATGCGGGTTTGCACTCTAAGCTAGAAGTGCCCATGCTGCAAGCGATACGCCGCTTTGCTGATACTTCCGCAACGGGTGATAAGGCGGATTGTGCTGCCGTACCTGAGACAGCGAGCATTTGGCAACGGGTGACTTCCACTGCTGAGAATTGCTTAGGTCAAGACTGTCAGTTTGCAGAGGAGTGCTTTACGAATAAGGCGCGGGCGCGTGCTCAAGAGGCGGATGTGGTGGTGATTAATCACGCTTTGTTTATGGCGGATTTGTCCCTTAGGCAGGAGGGTATTTTTGATTTATTGCCTAGCGCAGAGGCCGTCGTCTTTGATGAGGCGCATCAACTGCCGGATTATGCGACGCGCTTTTTAGGTGAGCAAATTAGCGGTCAAAAAATTGCTGATTGGCAAAAACGCAGTCTTAGCATCGTGCGCGCCCAGTTAAAAGGCATTGCCAAGGACATTGAGCCTATCGTGCAGGAGATAGCCAAGGCGCTGATGGAGTTTAGACTACAATTGATGCCGCTTGAGGAAATGCCAAATGCGCAGGCTTTGGTGCATAATCTGGAAAATTATGAGCGAGTGATGGGGCGTTTTGATGAGTTGGCGCAGGCAATTAAGCAATTGGTGCGAACTTTATTAAACTATCAGGAATCCCATCCCGATATTAAAGCAGCAACCCGTGAGGGCGCGGCACTATACGATAGTTTGATGCGTTGGGCACGTAGCCATCAGCCAGCGGCTGATGCAGAGGGTGCCACGCAGGTCGCTGCAAGTAGCGCTAGTGATAGTCTCAGTTCCTTGGTGGCTGAGCAGATGGATGAAGAGCACCAAGCAGTGGCTGAGCTTGAAACAAGCTATGTGTGTTGGCTCAATTTAACTCAACACTATTTTCAGCTTCATCGGGCTCCCTTGAGTGTGCGACATTTCGGTCGCTTTAAGCAGGCAGATCAGGCCTGGGTCTTTACCTCAGCGACTTTGTCAGTGAATGGTAATTTTGATCATTTTGTTAATAATCTTGGGCTCTATGGTGCCATTGAACGGGTATGGGAATCACCCTTTCAATATCAGGATAAAACCATTATGCTGATTCCTAAACTGCCGTTGCCGGATGATTTTTCATTTAGAGAACGCTTTCTGGACGTGCTGATGCCTTTGATTGAAGCAACGCATGGCGGTGTTTTGTTGTTATGCACTTCCCTGAAAGCGGTTGATGAGTTTTCAGAGATGTTATTAGCGCGGCTGGATGAGGCAAATATTGATCGTGCTTTATTAAAGCAGGGGGATAATTCTCGCGCTTATTTGATGGAAAAATTCCGTCAAGAGGGCAATGCTATTTTGGTGGGTAGCTCCAGTTTTTGGGAGGGCGTGGACTTTCCCGGCGATTTATTGACCTTGGTGGCAATAGATAAAATCCCATTTATGTCACCAGATGACCCGGTGCTGGATGCGCGCATTAGGGATTGTGAAAATCGTGGCGGCAGTGCCTTTTTTGAGATCCAGATCCCGCATGCTGCAATTGCTCTCAAGCAGGGGGCGGGACGTTTGGTGCGCAGTGAAAATGATGCAGGGGTATTGCTCATTGGTGATGTACGCTTGGTGGAAAAAGGCTATGGTAAAAGGCTTTGGCAGGGTTTACCGGACTTTTATCGAAGCCGAAATCCAGAGGATGCCTTACAATTTTTGCGCTATTTGGCCGAGCAAGGTAAATAAAAAGTAAAAGGGGTTTAGTTTTCGAACTAAACCCCTTTAAGTCTAAACTAATTAAACCAGGTTGCTGGTTTGAAAACATCTAACCAACTGGAATCCTTGTCAAGACCATGCTCCGGATAGTCGGAGTTTGGGAAGTTCTGTGTAAATACACGCTGAGCGTCAGCGGCTTGATCATGTAGGCCTAAAGCCTCATAGGACTTCATCATAATATACAGCGCACGCTCCGTTGCCGTTACTCCAGAGAAATCTCTTAATACCGCCTGTGCACGGTTAATGGCAGCCACATAGCCATGGCGCTCATAGTAGTATTGGGCGACATTGACCTCGTTTTCAGCGATGGTGCTAATTAACCAGTTTAGACGTAGTCGTGAGTCCTCGGCATAGCGACTCTGTGGGAAGCGCTCGACTAGCTCACTAAAGGCGGCATAAGACTCACGCAAGCCCTTAGGGTCACGCTCGCTCGGGTCCTGACCCGTATAGCTGCTTAAGAAAGCGCTCGGCGGGGTGAAAGTAATTAAGCCCTTAAGGTAGAGCATATAGTCGGTATGCGGGTGATTTGGATATAAGCGATGGAAGCGATCAATCACTGCCTTGGCTTGCTCCGGTTCGTCATCACGCCAGAGCACATAAGCCTCGTCAATCATGGCTTGCTGTGCGTAGCTGGAGTAGGGGAAGCGTGTGCCAATGGTATGTAAATAGGCACTGGCGGTATTCCATGAACTACTACGAACGTTTTCGCGAGCCGCATCATATAGTTGAGGCGCAGACCAACCGATGGTCTCATCGTTAATCTTGTCACGGGTGCTTGAGCAGGCGGTTAATAAACTGACGCCAAGAACGAGTACTATGGATTTAAAGGTGTTAGTTTGCATATTTACAATTTAAAATAAGAATACTTGCGTGATATGATGCTTTATTCTGTTTAATAGAAACTATGATAACAGCCTTTTAGGATCCTATCGTTGCTGTTGATTACAATATTCGAAAAATCAACAGCGTATTTTGCCAGATCAATTAAAAACTCATTACACAGAGCCTGCTATGACCGACCAATCCCTTGAAACCGCTGAGCATTTCGACGACGATGCAGTAGAACCTGAGGCTTTGGAATTTGAAATGCCCTTAAACTTCAGCAGCGAACGTTTGGATAAGGTACTAGCTACCTTATTGCCGGCGCATTCACGCAGTCGCTTACAACAGTGGATCAGCGATGGTTGGGTCAAGGTCAACGGACAAGCAGCTAAAGTGCGCCAAACCATTCGAGCGGCTGATCGCATTACCGTAAGGGAACAGGTGGCACCGGAGCAAATGGCATTTAGCCCGGAGAATTTGCCGCTTGATATTATTGCGGCTACTGAGCATTATATTATTGTGAATAAGGCTGCTGGTATGGTGACGCACCCGGGTGCTGGCAATTGGTCAGGTACCTTATTAAACGGCTTGTTATACCATTTTCCAGAGTTGGCGCAGATACCGCGCGCGGGCATTGTACATCGACTGGACAAGGATACCTCCGGCATCTTAATGGTAGCCCGTACGGAAATTGCTCAAACCGATTTGGTGCGGCAATTACAAGCACGTTCGGTAGGACGTCAATACGTGGCTTTACTAAAAGGGCATATTGCCGAGGCGGGTACGGTTGACGCAGCGATTGGTAGAGATCGCCGCGTGGCGGTAAGAATGTCCACCGACTCACCTATTGCACCCAAGGAAGCGCGCACGCATTTTCAACGACAGGCCTTGGGTACATGGCAGGGTCATGCGATCAGTCGGGTTGAATGTCGTTTGGAGACGGGCCGTACTCATCAGATTCGAGTACATTTAAGTAGTCTAGGGTATCCGCTACTGGGTGATGGTTTGTATGGTGGTCCAGCTTGGCTGGGGGCAGAGCGGCAGATGCTACATGCTCAGCAGTTGAGTTTTATGCATCCAGTGGATGGCGTGCCGTTGCATTTTACGGCGCCAATACCCGCAGCGATGCAGCAGATAATAGATGCTGTTGATTGGATTGAAAGTTAATCGTAGCCACAGGAGGCGTGATGGAGGTTCCTTTTTCTTATCCTAAACCCCATGCAGCGTATCGTGAGTTGCATGGTCTGCCCGTCATTAGTGGTCCAGCTATTGATGGTCTGGCGTATTTTAGCAGCACCGCTAGCAGTGGACGCGACGTAGTGAGCTGCGGCTCAGCTGATTGTGATGCCTTTAGTGCAGCAGGATTTAATTTGGGCTTATCCACGGGCGCCGAGCGCGATTTAGTGCTGGCCAATCGCGCTCGTTTACAAGAGGAATTGCCGGCGGCACCGATTTGGATTGCACAGGTACATGGTGCAGCGGTTTTTGATGCAGACCAATGGCAGCCAGGTGATGAGATCACTCGAGCGGATGCCAGCATTACTACTCAGCCTGAGCGTGTGTTAGTGGTACAAACGGCGGATTGTATGCCGTTTGTGCTGTTGGGTGCAGAGGCACAAGTGCTTGGAGTGGTGCATGCGGGGTGGCGTAGTTTATTGCTTGGGGTGCTTGAAAATACTATTGAGGCAATGAGGCAGAAGGTAGCTGCGCCGATTACTCATGTGTGGATAGGTCCCTCTATCGGTGCGGCTGCTTTTGAGGTGGGGGCGGAGGTGTGCGCAGGCTTTGTAGAGTCTAACCCAGCGTATGCGGATTTTTTTACAGCGTCAAAAACGCAGGCCGATAAATACTATGGTGATTTAGTAGCTATTGCCAATCATAAATTACACAGTCTTAAGTACCGCGGATGGGTGGCTGCAGATTGCGGGATCTACTTTTCAGGACTTTGTACTTATAGTCTTGCCAGTTGCTTTTATTCCTATCGTCGTAATGCGCAGACTGGGCGGCAGGTGACCGTGGCTTATTTAACTAATAAGCCTTAATTAATTCCAGTAAGCAGCTGTGTGCTTGCTACAAGGGGTGCAACGCAGCACCGCCAGATGAATTTAAATTTGCTTGTCATAATTCTTATATACAATAAAGAATTAGGTGTTTGTTCAGATAATTGGAATGTTTCTTTGCTACACTATAGATAGAGATTCAAGTTCTACGCTAGACACCAAAGCCTATCGCATTCTTAGATGGAGATGATTAATGGAGCAGTTTAATTTAGCCAATAACCCATGGCTGGCCTCATGGAATAATTTGACCAGTTCAGCCGATTGGGAAGTATTTAAAAGTGATTTTGTCAAAAAGTTTCAACATCTGATGCAGCTTAGCCAAGAGGGTAATCTGCCGGAATTACGTGACCGTCGTTTCCGTGATGCGGCTTGGGCTGAAAATCCGCAGCTTCACTTATTAGCGCATTTATATGTTTTATCATCTGAAACAGTAGAAAAAATGACGGCTAAGTTTGATCTACCTAAGCGTATGCAAGAGCGTTTACAGTTTTCGGTGGATCAGTGGTTGGCGGCGATTGCTCCTTCTAACTTCTTTAGCTTTAATGCCGAGGCCTTAAAGGCGTTCCAAGACACTTCCGGTGAGTCCCTACAAAAGGGGATGCAGAACTGGATGGATGACTTACGCAAGGGTCGCATGACGCAGACCGATGAGACGGCCTTTGAAGTGGGTGTGGACTTAGCGGTGACTGAGGGATCGGTGGTTTTTGAAAATAAATTTTTCCAGTTGATCCAGTATCAGCCTAAACTTGAGCAGGTGTTTGAGACGCCAATGCTGCTAGTACCACCATGCATTAATAAGTTTTACGTGATGGACTTACAAAAGGATGAGTCCCTGGTGCAGTACTTGGTAGAGCAGGGCCATAATACCTATTTAATTTCTTGGCGTAACCCTTTATCAAGCGATGATGATGGCATCAGCGAGGCGACGTGGGATGACTATATAGAGCACGGTATATTAAAGGCCATGGAGGCGGTGCAGGCAATTAGCGGTCAACCCCAACTAAACGTGACAGCGTTTTGTGTGGGCGGCACGATGACGGCCACCGCAATCTCTGTGTTAAAGGCGCGTGGTATTGATATTGTTAAGTCCTTAACCCTCTTAACCACCTTCCTTGATTTCTCTGAGACCGGTGTGTTGGATGTCTTTATTGATGAATCCATGGTCCTTAGAAATGAGCTGAAACTGGGCAAGGGTGGCTTAGCTTCGGCTGATATGCTAAATAGCACCTTCTCGTGGCTCAGACCCAATGAACTGGTTTGGAACTATGTGGTGAGTCGCTACTTTAAGGGTGAGGCGCCAGCAGCTTTTAATATTTTATATTGGAATGCTGATAGTACGAATTTACCTGGTCCTTTCTATGCCTGGTACTTACGTAATACCTATTTGGAAAATAACTTAGCTAAGCCAGATCATGCCGTGGTTTGCGGTGAAAAGATTAACTTTGGTCGGATTGATATACCATCTTTTGTATACGCTTCCATCGCCGATCATATCGTGCCTTGGGATTCTGGTTTTGCATCGGCTAAGTTGATTTCTGGTCCAGTGCGTTTTGTCTTGGGTGCTTCTGGTCATATTGCTGGTGTGATTAATCCACCGCACAAGAATCGTCGCAACTACTGGGTTAATGAAAATACGCCTGATGAACTGAATCGTGCTCAAAGCGCTGGTGATTGGTTGGCAGAGGCTACTGAAAAGCCTGGTAGCTGGTGGCCTGCGTGGGCTGAATGGTTGGTACAACAAGGCGGTCGCAAAATCCGTGCCCGCAAGACCATGGGTAGTCGCCAGTATCCGGTCATTGAGCCAGCACCAGGGCGTTATGTTAAGGTTAAAGCAATAAGTTAATAATGCCAATTTTTAGTTTTAATTAATGCATATCAGCATCTGATAAATAGCGCTAATCCTAGGCGCTGCCTCGCTTAGAGCTTAGGATTACCCTTATAGACAGTATGCTGATGTGCAGTTTACAGTTAACAAACATTGTCATGTAATCAAAAGGAGAGTGGCTTATGAGCTCAAAGAAAAGAATAGCCTATGTTACGGGTGGTATGGGCGGTATCGGTACAGCAATTTGTCGCCGTTTAGCCGATGACGGCTTTACGGTAGTTGCTGGTTGCGGTCCTACTCGTAATTTTCAAAAGTGGCTGGATGAGCAAAAAGCTGATGGTTATGAGTTTCATGCCTCCGCCGGTAACGTCGCTGATTGGGATTCCACTGTCAAGGCTTTTGAAAAGGTTCGTCAAGAAGTCGGTGAGATTGATGTACTTGTGAATAACGCCGGTATTACGCGTGATGGCGTCTTCCGTAAGATGTCCGTTGAGGATTGGACTGCGGTGATGGACACTAACCTAAACAGCTTATTTAATGTGACTAAGCAAGTAATTGAGCACATGTATGAGCAACGTTGGGGTCGCATTATTAATATCAGCTCGGTTAACGGTCAAAAGGGTCAGTTTGGTCAGACTAACTACTCTACCGCTAAAGCGGGTATTCACGGTTTCACAATGGCCTTGGCGCAGGAAGTGGCAAGTCGTGGTGTGACGGTTAATACCGTTTCTCCTGGTTATATCGGTACGGATATGGTGCGTGCGATTCGTCCTGAGATTTTAGAGCAGATCGTGGGTACCATCCCTGTGCGTCGCTTAGGTGAGCCTGAAGAGATTGCATCGATCGTCGGTTGGTTAGCTTCGGATGATGCTGGCTTCTCTACCGGTGCCGACTTCTCGCTTAACGGTGGTCTTCACATGAGCTAATCAGTAGGAATTTTAGCTAGTAGTATTAATATGTCAGAAATTAAGCAAGAAAGTTCTCGTGTTATTAAAAAGTATCCTAATCGTCGTCTTTATGATACGCAGGCGAGTAGTTACATCACCTTAGCCGATGTGAGGGATTTGGTGGTTGCCTCAGAGCGCTTTACCGTGATTGATGCAAAAACCAATGAAGACATTACACGGAGCATCTTGCTACAAATTATTCTGGATCTTGAGAGTGCTGGTGTGCCGATGTTTAGCACCAACACTCTCAGACAGATTATCCGTTTTTACGGGCATGCCATGCAGGGTGTGATGGGTACCTACCTAGAGCAAAACCTGCAGGCATTTACTGAAATTCAACAGCAATTGAGTCAGCAATATGATGAGCTTTACCCGACTCAATTTAAGCCTGAGGCATGGGCTGATCTGATGTCCATGCAAAATCCTTTGATGAGTCGCATGATGAGTAGTTATGTGGAGCAGACTAAGGATCTTTATCTCAATATGCAAGAGCAGATGCAAAATCAAACCCAGCAGTTGCTAAAGGTGTTTAGTCCTGCTGCTTTTAATCAAGCCGCCGAGAGCAAAAAGAGTACGAAGAAGTCCAAGTAGTTAGTTCGCTATATAACCAAAGCCTTGATTAGTCAAGGCGGATAATTCCCAGTTTTTAGCCTTATCGTTGGGAACCTTGATTACGATCAATCCCAATTAAGCCCCCTAACTTTATAATTGAACTACGGGTGATATCACCCAGTTTTTAACGATTCAAGGGGGAATCTTATGAAAAAATTAACAATGGCTTTATTGGCCTGTGGTGCTTTTGGTTTTGTGGCTGCACCTGCGATGTCGCAACAAGCGGAGGGTGAACGCTATAAGCCGAATAATGAGTTGATTCAAGTGATCGAAGCTCACAAAGTGGAAAATCAGGCTGAAGTGGAATTGGGTAAAAAGCTTTGGTTTGATAATCGTCTATCTCGTTCTGGTTTTATCTCCTGTAACTCCTGTCATAACTTGATGTTAGGTGGTGCGGACCATTTAGTTAGCTCAGTGGGCGACTATTGGGCACAGGGTCCGATTAACTCACCTACCGTTTTAAACTCTAGTTTAAACTTTGTTCAGTTCTGGGATGGTCGTGCTAAGGACTTGCGTGAGCAGGCCGGTGGTCCGATTGAGAATCCTTTAGAAATGGGCTCTACTCACGACTTAGCAGTCAGTGTTTTAAAAACCATTCCTGGCTATGTAGAAGAGTTTAAAGCCGTGTATGGTGTTGATGAGATCACGATCGAAGAGGTGACGTCTGCTTTAGCAGCTTTTGAAGAAACCCTAGTAACACCTAATTCGCGTTTTGACCAGTGGTTGAGTGGCAAGGATGATGCCATTAGCGATCAGGAGCTAAATGGCTATCTACTATTTAAAAACAGCGGTTGTGTGGCCTGTCATAACGGTCCTAACTTAGGTGGTAACTCCTTCCAGCGCATGGGTCTAGTTGAGCCCTACGTGACTGATAACGAAGCTGCCGGTCGTGCTGGTGTTACTGGACAGGACGTTGACCGCATGAACTTTAAGGTACCTACCTTACGTAACGTCGAATTAACCTATCCGTACTTCCACGATGGTGCTGCTAGAACCTTGACAGAAGCAGTTGATATCATGGGTCGCTTACAGTTAGGTAAGAAATTTACGGATGAGGAAAATGCCGATATCGTTGCTTTCTTAAAAACCTTAACCGGTGATCAGCCTGAATTCACCATCCCTGTGTTACATCCTAATAGTGATGAAACACCGATTGGTCAGCCTTGGGCGCCACAAGAAGCTGAGAAAAATAGCTAAGCTTTAAAGCGTTTCTTGCACATAGAAAATAGGCCGTGGTTTTATGACTCACGGCCTATTTTGTTTTAACACCTTACTTCATTGAGATGGTTGTGTTGACACTGCGGTTATGCTGAGACCAACGCGCAGTCACTGTTTTTGTTTGGGTCCAGAAAGAGAATGCTTGCTTACCGTTAGGACCTAAATCACCCAATTTGGAACCACGTGAACCGGTAAAGCTGAACCAAGCCACTGGCACTGGAATAGGTACGTTAATACCCACTTGGCCCACATCGATATTGTTTTGGAAGTGTCTGGCCACACCACCATCTTGCGTGAAAATAGCAACACCGTTACCGTTAGGGTTGTCGTTGATGAAAGCGATAGCCTCATCTAGGGTGTCGACATTGACAATCACTAGCACAGGACCAAAGATTTCCTCGTCATAAATACGCATACCCTTTTTGACATCGGTAAAGATAGTAGGGCCAACAAAATTACCCTTTTCATAGCCGGGAACGACGTAATTACGACCATCCAACACTAAGTTGGCGCCCTCATCCACACCGGATTGAATTAAGCCTTCAACACGCTGCTTCGCAGACGGCGATACGAGTGGACCTAAGTCGGCGCTGTTGTCGGTACCGACATTCACTTTTAAGGACTTTGTTTTTTCAACTAATTCATCTACCCATTCGCGTGTCTCACCCACCATCACCGCTACGGAGGTGGCCATACAACGTTGGCCGGCAGCACCGAAGGCGGCACCAATTAATTGGTTAATTGCTACCTCTTTGTCGGAATCAGGCATGACCACGCAATGGTTCTTCGCACCCATCATGGATTGACAACGCTTGCCATTATCAGAGGCGCGACGATAGACCTCCGTACCCACATGGGTGGAGCCGATAAATGAGACTGCTTTAATATCAGGGTGCTCACATAAACGCTGCGCCACCTCAGGGCCACCGTGCACCACGTTGAGTACGCCAGGCGGTAAGCCAGCTTCTAACGCCAACTCAGCGAGGAATAAAGAAGCGCTGGGATCCTGCTCAGAGGGTTTTAAAATAAAGGTATTGCCGGCGGCAACGGCATACGGGAACATAAAGCAAGGTAGCATCACTGGGAAGTTAAAGGCGGTAATACCGGCGACCACCCCTAAAGGCTGGATTAAGGTATACACATCCACACCGGTAGCGGCGTTTTCTGAATATTCACCCATTTGCATACTGGCCACCGAGCAAGCATGCTCAATGGCTTCTAAACCTCGACCCACTTCACCGATTGCATCTGGCAGGGTTTTGCCGTGTTCTTTGGTAATTAATGCAGCTAATTTTTCTGTGTTATCACGTACTAACTCTTGAAGCTTAAGCATCACACGCATACGGCGATTAATACCGGTATTGCGCCATGTTTTGTAAGCCTCTTTGGCATTGGCAATGGCGGCATCAACCTCATCCAAGGTGCATAAAGGCACTTTTGCTACCACTGATTGATCGGCTGGGTTGAGTACATCCAAGTATTTGCCAGAGGTGGATTGAACTTTTTCACCATTCACTAATAATGGAATCGTAGGAATATTCGTCATTTAAGTCTCCCAATCTTATTGCAGTTTTTATCTAGACCCATTTTGAAGTGTCTAGCGACAAATATCAATATAATAAATACACAATCATTGTGCATATTTGCATATATAAAGGAGGCGTGATGGATTGGGATGGGTTACGTTATTTTTTAGCGGTTGCCAGAACCTCAAAAATATCTGAGGCAGGTCGTCGTCTAGGGGTTGAACACACAACCGTCGCCCGCCGCATTCGCCAGTTGGAGCAAGCGATGGGGACCGTGCTATTTGATAAGTCGCGGCGCTACGGTTATCTGTTGACAGAAGCGGGTAATCATTTACTGCAACATGCCGAGAAGATGGAGGGTGAGCTCTTGCATGCCCAGCAAAGCGTGAGTGTGTTGGAAGAGGATTTGACGGGTAATATTCGTGTGGCTGCCACCGAGGGCTTTGGTATTTATATGTTGACGCCGTTGGCGGTGGAGTTTCAGCATCAATACCCTAAGACCAGTCTGGATATTATGCCTTTTCAGCGTTTTGTCGATCAGTCCAGACGCGAAGCGGATATTTTTATCACCATTGATCGACCGATACGCGGTAATTATGTATATCGTCGTTTAAGTGATTATAAGTTGCGTCTCTATGCTACACCCCAGTATTTAAAACGTCATGCGCCGATCCGTAACACGCAGGACTTGGCTGCACATCGTTTTATTGATTATGTGGATGAATTTATTATCAGTGATGAGTTGAAGTATTTAAGCGATTTGGTACCTGCGGCTAATGTGATCTTTAAATCCAATAGCCTAGTGGCTCAGTTGCAAGCGTGTTTGGGTAGTATGGCCTTAGCCGTCTTGCCTTGCTTTATGGCTCATCAAAACCCGGCCTTGCAAGTCGTACTGCCCGATGAGATTGTAATTAAACGCAGTTTTTGGATGCTCTATCATGAGGATCTGCGTTTGCTTAAGCGCATCGAGCTGTTTTCTAATTTCTTAAAAAACAAGCTCGAACAGCGCCAAAGCTTGATGATGGGGGAGTGATCTTATTTAAAAACGACCGTGCGATGACCGTTTAATAAAATGCGATGCTCAATAAAGCTTTTGACCGCACGTGACAGCACCAGTGATTCAATATCACTCCCTACCTGCGCCAGACTTTCGGCACTGAGTCGGTGGTCAACACGCTGCACATCCTGCTCAATAATGGGTCCCTCATCTAAGTCCGAGGTTACATAGTGGGCGGTGGCACCGATAATCTTAACCCCACGTTGATGCGCCTGATGGTAGGGCTTAGCGCCTTTAAAGCTAGGTAAGAAACTATGGTGAATATTAATCGCCTTGGCTTCAAGCTTGTTAGAGAGCTCCTCAGAGAGGATTTGCATATAGCGTGCTAAGACCACTAAATCCACCTCTAACTCAGTGACTAAGCGGAAAATCTCCGCCTCTTGCTCAGCACGATTGTCATTACTCACAGGTAGGTAGTGGTAAGGAATATCATAGCTCTCAGCTAGTTTTTCGTAGTCACGGTGATTAGAAACAATGCCCACAATCTCCATATTTAATAAACCGCTATGAGTGCGGAATAATAAATCGTTGAGGCAATGGCCTTGTTTACTCACTAAAATTAATACGCGTGACTTTTTAGTGGTGGCATATAAGTTTAAATCCATATTAAAGCGGGCTTTAGCAGGTGCCAAGGCAGCTTCAATTTGCTCCTGCGTGATGCTAGCGGGTACGCTAAAACGAATTCTTAAAAAGAACTGCTTGGTGTCCTCGTCCCCATATTGTTGTGAGGTCAGAATATTACCCTCCAGCTCCAATAAAGTACCAGAGATGTTATAGACAATACCGACTTGGTCGGGACAAGAAATCGTTAAAATAAATTCGTGATGGTTACTCATTTTTAAACTGAAAATTATTTTTGTAAAATAGTAGGTTATAAATGATTTGCGACTTCATCAGCAATGGCGAGCGCAGCAGTTAAGCCGGGCGACTCAATGCCAAATAAATTCACTAAACCGCTGATACCATGTACTGCTTCCGTACTGATAATAAAATCGGCCGCTGTATGACCTGCTGCACTTAATTTGGGTCTAATACCGGCATAGGCGGGCTGTAGACAACCCTCCTGAAGACTAGGCCAATATCGTCTGACTGCCTCATAAAATATCCTTGCCTGTTCGGCTTCTACCAGGTAGTTTTCCTGCGCTTGCCAACACACATCGGGACCGAATTTAATTTGTCCGCCTAAGTCTAGGGTTAAATGAATCCCCAGACCGTCTTTATCGGGCATAGGATAAATTAAATGCTTAAAGGGTGCTTTGCTCGTATAAGAGAAATAGCGCCCCTTGCAGTAATAATGAGCGGTGGGGATAAATTGCTGCTCAAGACCACGGAACTGTTTTGCTAATTCAGTCGCATAAAGACCGGAGGCGTTGATTAAGTTAGCACAACTAAGTTGAGTTTGGCTAGTATCATCAAAAGAGCAGATAAAATGATTTGCCCCTTGGATGCTCAGCTGCTTCAGGGGGGTATTAAGTACTAATTGAGCCCCTGCATGCTCAGCCTCAGCTAATAAGGCGAGCATCAAGGCATGACTATCAACGATGCCAGTGGAAGGCGAGAATAAAGCCAATTCGGCATGTAATTCCGGCTCTAGGGTGGCAATGTCTGAAGCTTGTAGGAGGACTAAATCATGTACGCCGGAAGCCTTGGCATTGTTTTTGATCGCCATTAATTGTGCAATTTCAGCGGCTTCCGTTGCCACTAATAACTTGCCTAAGCGTTGGTGGGGTATCTGTCTGCGCTCACAAAAGTCGTACAAAAGCGCTTTGCCTTTAATGCAAAGCTTGGCTTTTAGACTATTAGGCGGATAGTAGAGACCAGCGTGAATGACTTCTGAATTTCTTGAGCTGATACCACTACCGAATTGAGCGGCGGCCTCAACGATCAATACCTCTTTGCCTTGTTGGGCCAGTGCACTGGCAATGGCTAAGCCGACCACACCGGCGCCTACCACAATACATTCAATATCTACCGAGTTACTCATTTAGCAAATCGACTGGTTGGCGTCAAATCAAAGGTGCCGGCATGAAAGACCAAGGGTAGCTTATTGGTGTGCTCACAGCGTTCGACATAGCCGACCATAATAAGATGGTCGCCGGCAGGGTGTTGCTGCTCACTGGCGCATTCGAAAATTGCAGCGCAGTACTTAGCAGACAAGAGCGGGGTATTGGTTTCACTCATTTCCCAGTCAATATCAGCAAAGCGGTCTGGCACCTTGGCGGTGGAAAATTGCATGGCCAAGTCAATTTGGTCATTTGCCAAAATATGAATGTTGTAATGCCTTGCATTTTTAAAAACCGGCAAATTATAAGAAGCTAAGCGTAAACACCAAAGCACCAACGGTGGTTCGAGTGAGACTGAGTTAAAGGAGCTGACGGTTAAACCCACCGGCTTACCGGTATCAGGGTTGGTGGTGGTGACAATCGCCACCCCAGTCGCAAAACGACCGAGAGCGAGTCGAAAATCTTTATCAGTAAAATCAGCAGTACGTTTAGTAGACATAGTAAATTTGTTGCTTAACAAGGCATAAGTAGGCTAGGGAGCTAGCCGCGTCATAAGCCATTGGTCCTTGGCTTTACGATAGCATAGGCGATCGTGCATGCGTGAGGGGCGCCCTTGCCAGAATTCGAAGCTTGAGGGTACCACTAAATAGCCACCCCAATGCGGCGGTTTAGGTACGGCGTCCGGATAGCGTGCGGCATACTCCTCAAAGCGTTGCTCCAAGGTCTTGCGCTCAACCACTTGGCTTTGCTGGGAAGCCCAAGCACCGATACGAGAACCATAAGGGCGGCTATTAAAATACTCGGTGGAATCGGCAACAGAGAGCTTATGCGCCTGTCCATTAATACGGACCTGTCGTTCCTGATTAATCCAGAAGAATAATAAGCTGACCTGTGGGTTATGGGCAATGGCTTGACCTTTGGCCGAATCATAATTAGTAAAGAAGATAAAGCCATCCTCACTATAGCTTTTTAGGAGCACCATCCGTGCTTCCGGTTCACCCGCTGCATTTACCGTGGCTAAGGTCATGGCGTTCGCCTCAATCAAACCGTCTTGGCTAGCTAACTGAAACCAACGGTCAAAGAGTGCAAAGGGGTCGGATCCCGCATCCTGTTCTAATAATTCGAACTTTTCGTAGCGGTGGCGCATATCAGCTGTTGAGCCCATGATGTATTATCCAAAAAATAAGCCGGTAAACTAAATAAAAGCTAAAAGGCATTTTACACCTAAGTGCTTTTATCTTCAGCAAATAGGCAAGAATAGCGATGGAAGCATGGTGTGATTGGTAAAAAGCTGAGGCTAGCTTGAGCTGCTAGCTGTGTTGCAGTCGCTCACAAATCAGCTCACTCAGGTGATAGAGTGCATCATCTTGGATACCGGCCTTTTTGAGTGCAGTGGCAGTTTCTAAGACATACTCGGTACAAGGGCCGTAATGACCATGCGCTCCTAAGACCACATCAATGGTTTCATCAACGCTGAGATTGCCGACATAGGAGTGATCGTCAGGATCCATCACAAAAGCGAGTGCTTTTACCGTGCCTTTAGCCGTTTCACAATCTAACCACATGGGCAGATAGGAGCTGTTAGGCATCTCACGCTGCCAGAGGCGGCGCATTTTATCCATGAGATTATCATTCGATAGTTTGTATACCGTGCCTTCACACACGCCCGACTCAGCCAGACCGAAAACCAAACCGGGGCGCTCCGGGGTGCCACGATTGACACTGGACCATAAGCAGAGCGAGCGATGATAGCCAAGCAGGGTGCCGCGACGGCTTTCAATATACTCGAACTCCGGTCGCCAAACGAGGGAGGCATAACCGAAGATCCAGATATCCTTGACTTCATCTAGTTGGGCAAGGGTTTCATGTAGAGAGGCTTCTCGTTTCTCTTCGCTCCATAGGCGAAAGTTTTTGATGTGTAGTTCAGCCTTGGCTAAAATACTCGGACTTAAATCAATGTATTTGCTATTCACGAATAAACTTAATAGAAAAGTTAAAATGCTTAGTTTAGATTTTAGTATAACATTAGCCTTGTTTATCAGCGTGATGGACTGATGTTTCACAAGGTGATTAGGAGAGCGATTTTGTCCCTACATGATTATGATCTAGCGCGTCGTTTTGGCGGTTTAAAGCGTTTATATGGTGAATCAGCATTAGATATTATAGGCGCCAAATCGGTGATGGTGGTCGGTCTCGGGGGCGTTGGTTCTTGGGCTGCAGAGGCTTTAGCTCGTAGTGCGGTGGGTCGTTTAGTGTTGGTGGATTTGGATGTGGTGGCCGAGTCTAATATTAATCGCCAAATTCATGCACTTAGCAGTACCTTAGGTAAAAATAAAATTGAAGCCATGGCTGAGCGGCTTGATGAGATTAATCCCGAGCTGCAATTGCTGTTGATTGATGAGTTTATTGAGCCGGCCAATGCCCATCAGCTGATTGCTGAGGCGAGGGTGGATGCGGTGTTGGATTGTGCCGACCAGGTACAGGCCAAAATTGCCATGACCTTGGTGTGTAGGGAGTTAGGTATTTATCATATGATGTGTGGTGGGGCCGGCGGCAAGCAAAATAGTTTAGCCTTAAACTTCTCTGATCTGAGTCGAGCCCGCAATGATGCCTTATTAGCTAAAGTTCGTCAGCAATTGCGTAAGCATCATGGTTTTGCCAGGGGCAGTGATAGCCACGGGCGAGCACTTAAAAAGCTACCCGCTATGGGGGTACCATGCTTATGGATCGATGAACCGGCCCTGATGCCATGGCAAACTACCGTGGATAGCGCAGCGGGGGCACCACTTACTCAGGCGCCTCAGGGCTTGGCTTGTGCTGGCTACGGTTCATGCGTGACAGTCACGGCCGCCATGGGCTTAGCGGCGGCCAATCAGCTATTAAGGCATTTTTATACTTGATGCTGTTGTCGTAGCCGTGCTGCTAATTGACGCATGCCTTCAGAGGCGCCGCATTGGTAGAAGTTATCCGGGTGGCAAAACTGATTTTCTAAGCCTTTATCAATCACATAGAGTTCACAATGCGGAGGGATAAAGTCGATTAAACCAGCGGCTGGATAGACTTTCATGGAGGTACCGATGACCAGTAGTAGATCGGCGCTCGAGGCAATTTCCGCCGCTTCTTGCATGGCGGGTACCATTTCCCCAAACCATACAATATGCGGGCGTAATTGCACGCCACGCTCGTCCACATCACCGAGCTGTAAATCGTCCAGCAATTGGATAATGCCTGATTCTTCTGAATCGACTGGACGCACTTTACGCAGCTCACCGTGTAAATGCAGTACCTTGCTAGAGCCGGCACGCTCATGTAGGTCATCCACATTTTGCGTGATCACCTGCACATCAAAAATATCCTCCAAGTCGGCGAGGATTTTGTGAGCTGCATTTGGTTCTACGGTGTTGAGCTGCGCACGGCGTAAATTATAAAAACGCATCACCAGCTCAGGATCGCGATTGAAGGCATCAATGGTAGCCACATCCTCAACCCGATGTTCTTCCCAGAGACCGTCGGAATCTCTAAAGGTTTTTAAACCACTTTCAGCAGAAATCCCAGCACCTGATAAAACAACTAATTTCTTTTTTGACATTCATCCATCCCCTAAAATTTAATCATTTCTTTGCATGAAATCTTTAAGTGCTTGACCGGTGTGTGAGCGTTGATGTAATTTAATCAGCGTTTCTGGGGTGCCGGCCGCCACTAAGCGACCACCTTCGGTACCACCCTCTGGTCCTAAATCTAAAATCCAATCGGCTTCGGCCATAATATCTAAATTATGCTCAATGATGACGACTGTATTGCCTGCATCCACCAATCGATGAATGACTTGGATTAATTTTTTAACATCGGCCATGGATAAGCCGACACTGGGTTCATCCAGCACATAAAGCGTATGTGGTGCCGAGGAGGCGCGACCGCTCTTATGGATTCCCTCATCAAGTCTGGCCTTTAGTAATTCGCTCACTAGTTTAAGCCGTTGTGCTTCACCGCCAGAGAGGGTAGGCGAGGGCTGACCGAGGGTCAAGTAGCCTAAACCCACATCCTGCAGTAGCTTTAAACCGCGATGGATTTTAGGATGTGCCGTAAAGAAATCAATCACCTCATCGACTTCTAACTTTAAAATATCCCCGATATTTTTATCTCGTACCTTAACGGCCAAGGTTTCAGGATTAAAGCGCTCACCGCCGCAGAGCTCACATGTTAGTTTAACATCTGGCAAAAAGCTCATTTCAATGGTGCGCATACCTTGTCCTTCACAGGCTGGGCAGCGACCCTCCCCGGTATTGAAGGAAAAACGTGAGGCATTCCAACCGTGTAATTTTGCTAGACGTGTTTCGGCAAATAAGCGTCGCACATCATCCCAAATGCCAATATAGGTTGCTGGGGTAGAACGAGGTGTTTTGCCAATGGGGGTTTGATCCACTTCAAGAATGCGTTCTAGCTTTTCCCAGCCGATAATTTCATCGCAGCCATGGTAGCTCGTGGTTGGCTCTTTTTGAGCAAGCTTTGTACGTAGATTCTGTAGTAACACATTGCGTGCTAGGGTTGATTTACCGGAACCGGATACCCCCGTTATCACACTGAGACGACCGATAGGAATTGCCGCATCAACGCCCTGTAAATTATGCAGGGTGGCATTTTTGATCTGCACCATGGGATGATCCTCTGGCACCTCACGTCGTGGTTGCATGGGGTGCTGCATCGGATGGCGTAAGAATTCACCTGTGAGTGAATGGGCTGCGTTTAAAATGTCCTCATAACTACCTTGAGCAATCACACGACCGCCACGGGTACCGGCACCTGGGCCCATATCAATAATATGCTGCGCCCGTTTAATGGTATCTTCATCATGCTCGACCACCACCAGGGTATTGCCATTACCTTCTAGATGAGTGAGCGCATTTAAAAGAATCTGATTGTCGCGTGGGTGCAGGCCGATAGTTGGTTCATCCAGTACATAGCAGACCCCCTGTAGATTCGATCCTAGTTGTGCTGCTAGGCGAATACGCTGTGCTTCACCGCCGGATAAGGTGGGTGCAGCGCGATCAAGGCTGAGGTAATTTAATCCCACATTGCGCATGAATCGCAGACGACTGCGAATTTCCTGCAACACGTCACGGGAAATTTGCTCTTCGCGCGCAGTCAGTTTGAGCGCTAAAAAGAATTCCTCTAGCGCCTCTACCGAAAGTTCACTGAGTTTATGAATGGGTAGCTTTTGCCAAAGAATATTGCGCGCCACTTCATTGAGACGTGCCCCATGACAACTTGGGCAAACGCTATCCTCAGCTTCTGCTTCACGATTGAGCCAAGCCGTTTCTTCACCGCTTAACTCCTCATTAAAGCCTTTTAATTTTAAACCAGTACCGTAGCATGTCTCGCACCAACCATGTTTGGAATTATAGGAGAAAAGTCGCGGATCCGGTTCCGGGAAGCTGCGGGCGCAAGACGGGCAGGCACGTTTAATGGAAAAATGCTTTTGACTAAGATATTCTGGCGTTAAGGGTTGCGCCGGGTCAAGCTCAAATAAAATACTCAATTGACCTTGACCATGGTGTAGTGCCGTATCGATGGCCTCACGTAGCTCCACTTCGTTTGCCGGATCGACGGTAATATCCAATACCGGGAGTTCAATCGTATGTTCTTTATTGCGATCCAGCCGTGGCCAAGGATTGACAGGAATAAATTCATTATCCACGCGCAGATGGGTGTAGCCTTTATTGTCCGCCCATTTAGCCAAATCCGTGTAATAACCCTTGCGTGCGGTAATCAGGGGCGCCATGATGCCGATACGTTGAGCCCGATGATGGCTCATGATATGGGCCATGATTTGCTCTGGGCTTTGCGGTTCCACCGGTACCTGACAACAAGGGCAATATTGTGTACCTAGTTTGACGTACAAAAGCCTTAAGAAATGATGAATTTCTGTCATGGTGCCGACGGTGGATTTATAACCACCGCGACTGGTTCTTTGTTCAATGGCTACCGTGGGCGCAATGCCGTAGATGGCATCGACCTCAGGTTGACCTGCCGGCTGTACAATTGAGCGGGCATAGGCATTTAGCGATTCCAGATAGCGGCGTTGACCCTCTTGGAACAGAATATCAAAAGCCAAGGTAGATTTACCGGAGCCAGATACCCCAGTGATCACGGTAAATTTATCGCGTGGGATAGTCACATCAATCCCTTTAAGATTGTGCTCGCGGGCATTCAGAATCTCAATGGCATGCTGGTTTTTTACGCGTTGATGTACTTGACTATTATCTTGATAAGCACGGCGCATACCAGGTTTGGAGGTAATCACTGCGGCGTCTGTGAGTTCATGCTTTGGCTTGTTGCTTAGCGTTGTTAGTGAGTGCTTAGTGGTGTCAGCGCTGTGAACAATTTCCGCCTCATAGGCCGCCAGGGCCTGACCGGTATAGGATTCAGGCATGGTTTTGAGGGTCTCCGGTGTGCCTTGGGCCACGATGCGACCACCCTGTTCGCCCGCGCCCGGACCTAAGTCAATGACCCAGTCAGCAGCGCGTATTAAGTCCAAATTATGTTCGATAATAATTAATGAATGCCCAGCTGCCAACAGCTTTCTAAAGGCATGCATTAAACGTGCCACATCATCAAAGTGCAAGCCAGTGGTGGGCTCATCAAAGAGGAAAAGCGAGCCTTTTAGCGCGAGTTGCTTAGCGCGACTGCGACTACGGCTGCGCGCTGCCTCCGCCAAGTGTCCGGCTAATTTTAGGCGTTGCGCTTCACCCCCTGATAAAGTCGGTACCGGTTGCCCCAGTTTGACATACTCTAAACCCACATCAATTAAAGGTTGTAAGGCATTTTGTACATCTCTTAAGCCTTTAAAAAAGTTTAAGGCTTGGTGCACCGTCATTGCCAAGACCTCATCAATGGAGGCGGATTGACCTAAATGCTCAACCCGCACCTCACAGATCTCATCTCTAAAGCGCTTGCCATGGCAATCCGGACAGCGTAAATAAACATCCGACAGGAATTGCATTTCAATATGTTCAAAACCGGTGCCTTTACAGGTAGGGCAACGACCGTCACCACTATTGAAGCTGAAGGTACCGGCTTTATAACCCCGCTCAAGACTCAGCGGGGCATTGGCAAAGAGCTTACGAATGGCATCAAAGGCGCCAACATAGCTGGCTGGGTTGGAACGGGCCGTTTTACCGATGGGGCTTTGATCGACCATCACCACCGAGGCGATTTGTTCCGCACCTAAGAGATGACGGTATTCGCCCGGCGCTTCTGTGGGTTGAGCAAAATGCTTTAATAGGGCGGGGTAGAGTACATCCTGAATCAGGGTCGATTTGCCGGAACCGGATACGCCGGTGACACAGACTAAACGCCCTAAAGGAAAGGATACATCGATATTATCCAAATTATTGGCCTTAACGCCCTCAAGCAGCAGTCGTGGTGTATTGGCACTGACCTTCATGGCTAAGGGCGATTCCACTCGCAGTACATCACCTAAATACTTACCGGTAATGGTGTCGGCCTGACGTAATTGCGCCGGCGTGCCGTCAAATACGATTTCACCACCGCGCTCACCTGGCCCCGGACCAATTTCCAGGATACGATCGGCCGCCACCATGACTTGGGGATCATGCTCAACCACGACTAAGGTATTACCAACATCGCGCAGGCGCTGCATGACTTCCACAATTCGACTCATATCGTGGGGGTGTAGACCGATCGAAGGCTCATCTAAGACAAAGAGGGTATTGACCAAGGAGGTGCCAAGCGCAGTCGTCAGATTAATACGCTGCACCTCACCCCCGGAAAGGGTCCGACTTTGGCGATCTAAGGATAAATAATCCAGGCCAACATCACACAGATATTGCAGTCGATGACGTATTTCTTGCAGCACCAAATCACTCGCTTTATTGACTTCTTTATCAAAATACGAGCTATGAAAATAATCTCTTAAATGACCGATGGGCAATTGCATGAGATCATGAATTGCTAGACCAGGTAGCTGTGCTAGGGTTTCGTCAGACCAGCTGGCGCCGACCGGCATAAAACGCTTATAACGGCCTTCGGCATAATCATCTTGTTGGCCGTCGCCTAAACGCCATAAATTGGCCTCTGCTTTTAGGCGCGAGCCATGACAAACCGGGCAGGGGGTGTAGCTTCTGAATTTGGATAACAGTATACGCACATGCATGCGATAGGACTTCGTCTCTAACCAGTCAAAAAAGCGCTGTATGCCGTACCATTGATGATCCCATGCGTTACGCTTGCCGCTCCATTCGGGGTCGCCTTCGATGACCCATTGCTTTTCAGCGGCATTTAACTCACGCCAAGGGACGTCGGTACGAATGCCCACGCGCTTGGCGTATTTCATCAGATCATCTTGCTGCTCTTTAAAACTAGGTGTCTGCCAAGGTCGAACCGCACCCTCGGCCAAGCTCAGACTTTCATCGGGTATTACGAGCCCGTAATCAATGCCCATGCTGCGACCAAAGCCGCGACAATGCTCACAGGCACCGATAGGCGAGTTAAAAGAGAAGGTGCTTGCGAGCGGCTTATGGTAGGAAATATCACAGTGGGCGCAATGTAAATGCTGACTAAAAGGCCACACAAGTTGCTCGCCACTATCCGTTTCTGCAAACACACGGCAAAAGCCTTGGCCATGCGTTAAGGCATGCTCCAAAGCCTCACTCACACGCTCACTTTCCGCTTTGGAAAAGCGGAATCGATCCTGTATCACATATTGTTTTTTCATTACTTGCAGCTTAGTTTTTTTACTTTTCTTATCGCTCACTTCACGAGTCACTTCCTCCTCGCTGTGAATGCGTGTATAACCTTGCTGCTCTAAAAAGCGCTTGACCTCCTCTGCGCTGAAATTGCTTGGCACTACAATAGGGAAGGTCACATACAGTCTAGGATCGCCATGTGCTTGGCTGAGTTCAGCTAGTTGTGCCTGGATTGATTGAATGGTGTCTTGCTGCACGGGGGCGGCACATTGGCGACAAAATAATTTCGCTGCATGCGCATACAGTAATTTAATATGATCATTAAGCTCTGTCATGGTCCCAACCGAACTGCGGGAGGTGCGTACTGGATTGGTCTGATCAATGGCAATGGCTGGCAAGATGCCCTCAATACGCTTTACCTGAGGCTTGTCCATCCGGTCTAAGAACTGACGCGCATAGGGTGAGAAAGTCTCTACGTATTTGCGTTGCCCCTCGGCATAGAGCGTATCAAAGGCTAAGGAACTTTTGCCAGAACCCGATACCCCCGTCAGCACGGTAATCTCGCCGGTCTTTATACTGAGATCAAGGTTCTTAAGATTATTTTGTTGAGCACCGAAAATACGAATGTGTGATGACATATGCTAATTAACTCACTATGCCCGTAGGGCTGATGGCCTATGGCGAAGATAGAATGCTGTGGGTATACGACTTAAACAGATGGCGGCAAATTACCGCTTTTCAAGCGACTTTACTGTGTAAACGATGGCTTCTATTATCGCCCGTAATATAGCCTAAAGACGACATTTTAAAGTTAGCTGCATAAAAACATAGGCTTAGCTAGCGTATCAGCAGAAAATATGCTAAGATTATCGATTACCAAAGTTTTTAGCAGTTTCATATTTTAATTAGTTTTTAATCAGAGGCAGTCATGGCAGAAATTAAACGTACGCGCCGTAACACGTTAGAGCGTCGTTGCATCAGCAAAGAGTTGAAGCGTTTATATTCAACTTCGCCAAAAGGCGTTTGGAAGATGTTAGAAAAAGTCAGCCAAGCGAATAAGCTTAAGTAGTACTTTTTAGCTTGGGTATACCTAGCTTATCAGTTTAGCTTTTAGGCATTAGTTTCTAAGTAGCTTAGAAATCAAGCCTAAGCGGTATTCAAGCAGGCATGGCCACCGTTCTTTCACGGTGGCTTTTTAGTTTTTACTCACATAGGATCGTTGATGCTAAAGCATCGTATCGCTAGCAGGCATGAAATGTTTTGTAAACAATCGTGCTATCTTGCGATGTGAATTAGGGTTACACTACCTTTTAGTTTAGCTTTTTCTAAGATCATCTTATTATGAATCAATACGGTTTTACCGTGCTCACGCCGACCTATAATCGGGCTGACACCTTGCCACGCGTGTATGAATCACTCAAAGCCCAAGATTTTGGGGATTTTGAGTGGCTAGTGATCGATGATGGTTCAACCGACAATACCGCCGACTTAGTCTTAGCCTGGGCAAATGAAGGTATTATTCCCATTCGCTACGCCTGGCAACCAAATCAACATAAAAAAACTGCATTTAATCACGGGGTCTCGATTGCACAAGGCGAGTTAATTGTTGCCCTAGATTCGGACGATACGCTCTTGCCAAATGCCTTATCGTCGATGTGGGAGACGTGGCATCGTATTCCGGCCATTAAGCGTGCAGGCTTTATTGCCGTGACCGGGCTTTGTCAGCGACCGGATGGTTCAATTGTTGGTGATAAGTTCTTTCGTGATGAGGTCGATATGAGCTCTATCGATATGTACTTTAAGCACCATCCTCGGGGTGAGAAGTTCGGCTGTCTCAATACTGAGATTTTGCGCTGCTTTCCCTTTCCTGAGGCGTATGATGGCTTTGTGCCTGAGAGTATTGTTTGGCGTGAAATAGCGCGTGCTGGTTATTTAACACGTTTTGTTAACGATGTTTATCGAGTGTATTATGACTCTGGCGATTCGCTCAGCCGACAAGGCGCCAGCAACGCTTCTCAGCATGCCTTGGGTTTGTTGCTGCTAGCCCATGATACGGTTGAAAAAAGCATTGCTTGGTTTTTTAAAAATCCACTCGAGTTTTTTAAAGCGGCTGTGCGCTATACCCGTTTTCGATTGCACCTTAAGGCCAAGGGGATTGCACGACCGGAGGCAACACGATTGCGCAACCCGGCCGCTTGCGTATTGGTGGCCTTAAGCTATCCGCTTGGTTTGGCCCTTTTTTTAAGAGATAAAGCGCTACCTTAAAAGCAAATGCCTCCGCTTCCTTTGAGCTGCTCGGAGGCCTTTTAATATAGTTTAGTGCTCACTATCTTTATGAGAAGAGGGTAGGCGTTGGTGTTCAACCCAATCCTCATCATCATCGCTGTCCCAATCCTCGGTATCAAGCCAGTCGTCAATATCATCCACTTCACGTAGGCTCAAAGGCACTAGCTCCTCGATTTCATCGGCCGTGGTAACCAGCTCGAACTCATCATTAACCAAAATAAAGCGCTCGGCAAATTGTCCCTCATCAGCATTAAACATAATGCTAAATAATAGACGGCACTCGTAGACCTGGCTGCTGATATCCTCTAAGCCACCGGCACTACCGATAATCGTTGAATCGGCACCGCCTAGCAGTAGAAATTGACCTTCGTCTTCATCCTTGACCGCATGAGGCTCTTCGACCTCATCTGCATCGGCGGCTTGTTGTGGGCTAGCATTGGCGTCGAGGACCTGTGCAAAAATGGCCACTTCAACGCCCTCATCGGTGATGTTTTTTTCACAAAGTACACATTTACCGGTCCAGGCGCTTAAGGCATCGGCCGTTTTGGCTAAAATTTCGAGTTCTTCGTCTGTAAATACTTTTTTCATGATAAATTTGCTTGATTTATATACACTGAATCAAAACAATCGATCTTAATCTATGTCATGGCGCTTAGGCACCAGTCATAGCTATTTTCTAAACAATAAGTTGATAAATGGCGGTGGTTACAACAGTTTACCCCGCTTTTGATTACAATTAGCCTGTTTCTTACATCTTATTTTACTACTGATTATTTATGGCTCAATTCGTTTATACAATGAACCGTGTGGGCAAAATTGTCCCACCCAAGCGTCAAATTCTTAGAGATATTTCCCTATCCTTTTTCCCCGGTGCCAAAATCGGTGTGCTCGGTCTTAATGGCTCGGGTAAATCGACTTTATTAAAAATTATGGCTGGAGTGGATAAAGAAATCGAGGGTGAGGCCATTCCGATGCCCGGCATCAGCATTGGTTATTTACCGCAAGAGCCGCAGCTTAATCCGGAGCATACGGTACGGCAAGCGGTGGAAGAGGGCTTGGGTGAGGTCTTTGCGGCGCGTAAGCGCTTGGATGAGGTGTATGCCGAATATGCTGAACCTGATGCTGATTTTGATGCCTTAGCTGCTGAGCAGGCAGAGTTGGAGGCGATTATTGCTGCAGCTGCCACCGGTGGTAGTGATGATATTGAACATCAGTTGGAAATTGCTGCTGATGCTTTGCGTTTACCTCCGTGGGACGCCAAGGTTGAGCATTTATCCGGGGGTGAGAAGCGTCGTGTCGCCTTGTGTCGTTTACTTTTATCTAAGCCGGATATGCTGTTGCTTGATGAACCGACCAACCATTTGGATGCCGAAAGTGTGGAGTGGTTAGAGATTTTCTTGCAAAAGTTCCGCGGTACCGTGGTTGCTGTGACTCACGACCGTTACTTTTTAGATAATGCTGCCGAATGGATTTTAGAGTTAGACCGCGGTCACGGTATTCCTTGGAAGGGCAATTATTCTTCTTGGTTAGAGCAAAAGGAAAATCGCTTAAAGCAGGAAGAGGCTGCAGAGAGTGCTCGTCAACGCACCATTAGTCGTGAATTGGAGTGGGTGCGACAAAATCCTAAAGCGCGTCAGGCCAAGTCTAAGGCCCGTCTGGCACGTTTTGAGGAGCTTTCATCGCATGAGTATCAACGCCGCAATGAAACCCAGGAAATCTTTATCCCTGTGGCTGAGCGTTTAGGTCAGGAAGTGATCGAATTTGTGAATGTCACGAAGTCCTTTGGTGATCGGGTCTTAATTGATGATTTAAGCTTCCGGGTGCCGGCTGGTGCCATTGTCGGTATTATCGGTCCGAACGGCGCCGGTAAATCGACCTTATTTCGTATGATTGCGGGTCAAGAACAGCCCGATAGCGGTGAGGTGAAGCTAGGGCAAACGGTAAATCTAGCCTATGTGGATCAATCACGGGCTAGTTTAGACGATAAAAAAACGGTTTTTGATGTGATTGCTGACGGTCAAGATGTACTCACCGTAGGCCGTTTTGAAATGCCTGCGCGTGCTTATTTGGGTCGTTTTAACTTTAAAGGCTCCGATCAAAGCAAAATCACCGGTGAGTTGTCAGGCGGTGAACGCGGTCGATTGCATTTAGCTAAAACCTTAATTAGTGGTGGTAATGTCTTGTTGCTTGATGAACCGTCTAACGATTTAGATGTAGAGACCTTACGTGCACTTGAGGATGCCTTGCTGGAGTTTGCCGGTACGGTGATGGTGATTAGCCACGACCGCTGGTTCTTAGACCGTATTGCAACCCATATTCTTGCCTTTGAGGGTGATTCACAGGTTTATTTCTTTGAGGGTAACTATCAGGAGTACGAAGAGGATAAGAAGCGTCGTCTTGGCGAGGATGCTGCTCAGCCTAAACGCATTCGCTATAAATCCTTAAAATAAAATTTTAAATTTATTATTTAGTAACAGGAACTTAAAAAGACTAGTTAAGGTAATATCTAAGTTGAAATGCTTTTCAAATGGATACATTTCAATAAGTATTCCAATAGTATTTGCGATTGATATGGGTTATGTTAGTAGGGCTGAGTGCGTGGTGGGTTTTATTAGTCTGCGACGCAGATCAGTGTTAAGTTCCTCAGTTAAACCTGCCATTGACTGAGTTTTTAAAGCAAAATGAGGTGAATTATGAAAACTACAATCGGCAAGTATTTTGTGTTGGTGGCCCTAGTGGGTAGTTTAACTGCGTGCCAAAACCTGTCTACGCGTGATAAGAGTACGATCGCCGGTGCAGCTATCGGTGGTGGTGCGGGTGCCTTGATGACGGGTGGTAGTGCCTTAGGTACTGTGGGTGGTGCAGCAGTGGGCGGTGTCATTGGTAACCAGGTCGGTAAGTAATTAATACGTTCAGGCAAAAAAACCGAAGATACTCTCTTCGGTTTTTTATTGGGCGCGTGAGATTAATTTAGGCCTTTTTTGCTTCTTTGGCAGCATTAATCTCTTCTTGGCTCATTTCAATCTTGACTTCAAGTACCTCTAAGCTGTCTTGCTTGTCGAGCGATACCTTAATATCGTCAGGATTGACTTTAACGTATTTGGAAATCACCTCAATCAGCTCTTTTTGTAGCTCAGGCAAGAAGTCAGGACCGTCATTGGCATCGCGTACTAAAACAAAGCTGATACGCTCCTTAGCAATTTTGGCTGAGTCGGACTTTTTTCTTTCACCTAATAGTAATTTAAGTAAAGACATGAACTACTTCCCTCCGAAAATACGTTTGAGTAAACCCGTCTTTTCGGGGGTAGTGAAGCGCATCGGTTTATCAGCGCCTAAATAGCGATCAACCACATCCTCATAGGCTTGAGCAACCTTGCTGTCTTTCAGGTGAATCACTGGTGAGCCCGTATTGGAAGCTTGAATGACATCGTCAGACTCAGGAATCACGCCGATTAAGCCGATGCGTAAGATGTCCTCAATGTCTTGGATTGAAAGCATATCACCCTCTTCAACGCGCTTAGGGTTGTAGCGCGTAACGACTAAATACTCTTTAATCGGTTCTTCAGAGTTAACAGCGCGCTTGGATTTTGAAGATAAAATACCCAAGATACGATCTGAGTCACGTACCGATGAAACCTCCGGGTTAGTCACAACTAAGGCATCATCCGCATAATAGGCAGCCATCAGAGCACCTGTCTCAATACCAGCAGGGGAGTCACATACAATATACTCAAAACCCATGGCTTTAAGATCGTCTAGTACCTTGCCCACCCCCTCAACGGTCAGTGCGTCTTTATCGCGTGTTTGCGAGGCTGGCAAAATATAGAGATTATCAAGTTGCTTATCCTTAATGAGTGCTTGGTTTAGAGTTGCTTCCTCACTAATCACATTAATAAAGTCATAAACCACGCGACGCTCACAACCCATAATCAAGTCCAGGTTACGTAAACCCACATCAAAGTCGATAACCGCTGTTTTGTGACCGCGCATCGCCAGGCCAGCAGCAAAGCTAGCGCTAGTGGTGGTTTTGCCGACGCCACCCTTGCCGGAAGTTACAACAATAATACGTGCCATAGAGATTCCTATTGTTAAAAATTTGGCTACTATCTTAACCCAAAATTAAAGTGGCTGTATATGCTTCAATGCTTCTGTAAAACATTGTTGCATATAGCTTTTTTGCTTTTAATTGAAGTCCTCACCGGAATGAAAGAGGAGAGACTCATGCTCTAGCTCGATAATGGCTGCTTTTTTATGAGTTTCTGGTGAGAAATCCTCATCAATCAGTCGATAAATACCGGCAATAGCGACTAGTTCGGCATCCAAGTGCGAGGTGAAAATACGTGCTGCGGTATTACCGCGCGCACCAGCAATCGCACGACCCCGTAATGGTCCATAAACGTGGATATTACCATCGGCAATAATCTCGGCGCCGGGACTAACCGCACCAATCACAATCAAGTCCGCATTGCGTGCATAAACGCGTTGGCCAGAACGTAATTGACGCTTTAACACCATGGTCGGTTTGCTAGCCTCAGTCGGTGCTTCCTCGCGTGATGGCAGGTCCTGGACAGACGTGGTGGTTGCTGTGGATTCTAATACCACCGCTTCGGTCGTTGGACTGGGCTCCGGCGCTTCACGGTTAGGTAGATTATCAACATCAATAATGTACAAACCGCGCCCCTCGGCTTGCTCTAGCAGCTCGCCCTGGGCACTGACACCAATCACTGGAAGATTTTTCTTGTTAAGAAAATCTAGCAGTTCGGCCCAAGCTAAGGGCGCTTCAATCTCATTGACATCAATAATTAAAGGCTCATTTAAAAATAAACTGCCGGTTTTAGCTAATCTATCCTCCAAGGCCGCTTTAATTTGCTCAATATCATTGCTTTGCAGAATTAAACGTAGGGTATAAATAAAGCCACCCTTTAATTGCAAAACCGGTGCTGTTTGATTACTCACGCTAATGCCTATTTAAAATAAATAAAAATTAAACCCAGTTATCACGTAGCGTCGTACTACGATTAATCACTGTTTTGTCTTGCGCTTCGCCATCGACATAGAAATAGCCCAAGCGCTCAAACTGCCAACGTGCGCCCGGGGTGATGGTCGTACCCGGCTCAATAAAGCCAGTGACGGTTTTGACAGAATCGGGGTTAATAAACTCGAGAAAGTCTTGACCGCCCGCGTCTGGATTTTCTACCGTAAACAAACGGTCGTAAAGCTTGACCTCAACCTCATCGGCATGCGCTACACTGACCCAAGTAATGGTGCCTTTGACCTTGACACTAGCGGCACCAGGGGTACCACTCTTGGTGTCAGGTAGATACTCGGCGTAGACCTCAATCACATTACCATCTTCATCCTGTTTGAAGCCGGTACACTTGACGATATAGGCGTATTTTAAACGCACTAAATTATCCGGGAAAAGGCGGAAGTACTTTTTAGGTGGGTTTTCCATAAAGTCTTCGCGCTCAATCCACAGCTCGCGGCTAAATGGAAACTCACGCATACCCTGCTCAGGATTATGTGGGTGCTTAGGCGCTTGGCAGAGCTCGGATTGACCCTCAGGGTAGTTAGTAATAATTAACTTAATCGGATCCAGTACGGCCACCGCACGGTCAACCTTGGGATCCAAGTCATCACGCAGAGCCTGTTCGAGAATATTGTAATCAATGCGGGAATCCGCTTTAGATACCCCGATACGCTCACAGAATAAACGAATCGCTTCCGGCGTGTAGCCACGACGGCGTAAGCCCATAATCGTCGGCATACGTGGATCATCCCAGCCCTCGACAAAATGATCGTCCACTAAGCGCTTTAAGCGACGCTTACTGGTAACCACATGATTTAAGTTTAAACGGGCAAATTCGTATTGATGAGGACGTTGCTCTGGCAGATGCCCTAGGGCGATTAACTTGTCAATGACCCAGTCATAAAAAGGTCGCTGATCCTCAAACTCAAGTGTACAAATACTATGCGTAATCATTTCCAGCGCATCCTCCAGCGGATGAGCAAAGGTGTACATCGGATAAATTGGCCAATCCATGCCGGTACGATGATGTGCCTCATGGCGGATTCGGTAAATCACCGGATCACGCATATTGATATTAGGCGATTTCATATCAACCTTGGCGCGTAAACAAAGACTGCCATTAGGGTGCTTGCCTGCACGCATCTCTTCGAAGAGTGTCAAAGACTCCTCAACCGGACGGTTGCGCCATGGTGAGTCCATCCCGGGCGCAGTCAAGGTACCGCGATTTTCACGAATTTGCTCAGGGCTTTGTTCATCCACATAGGCATCACCGCTTTCGATTAAGGCAAGCGCAAACTCATAGAAAAACTGGAAGTAATCACTGGCAAAGTATAAATGCTCCTTGCCGTCGTAGTTCCAATCAAAACCTAGCCACTTGACCGTATCAATAATGCTGTCAACGTAAGCTTGCTCTTCTTTTTCGGGATTAGTATCGTCAAAGCGTAGATGACATTCACCACCATAGTCGCGCGCTAAACCAAAGTTTAGACAAATACTTTTGGCATGACCGATATGTAAGTAGCCATTAGGCTCGGGTGGAAAGCGCGTACGAATGCGGGCAGAGTCTCTTGGTGCGTCTTGCTGCACCGATAAGGGGCCTGGTCTGCCGGCCCAACGCTTATTTTGGAACTTATTTGCGCTCAGATCATTTTCAATAATGGTGCGCAGAAAATTAGAAACAGGTACGTCTGAATTAGATGCACTCATAGGTGATAAATAATGAATAATTAAATTTAAATAATACTCTCCATTGTGCCATATTCGAGGTCTGGATAAGCCTATTTAAGACAGTGGAAAGTAAATATCAACAACTCAAGCCGTGGCTTAGGCTCAGGGCTGGGCTCAGTCTTAGCAGCGCCAGCCAGCGTCATCGCATGATTAGTTTACGTTAAAGGTGCGGCGACCTAAGACCTCGCCACTAGCGGCGTTTTTAACGGTAAAGGTAACGACGGTAGCGGTTAGCGTACGTTGTGCTTCATCATATTCAAGTTCACCGTTCAACTGCGTCATGGTACCCACGGTGGCATGAACAGCTGGGGGGCTGGTACGGCCTAGGCGACCATTACGGTAGCGTCCCTCAATATTGCTCTCAATCGTGACCTCAATGTCCTCTGCTTGATCCTCTCTTTTCATGAGCAGTAGGTCGTAGTGTAATTTGCCTAATTCAGCCTTTAAGTTAGCGTGTCTTAAGCCGACCGGGGTGGCGTTAGGATCCTGCGGAATAGCACGTCTTAGGAGCTCAATTTCTTGCTTTAATTGAGAGATTTTTGCTTCCGCTTCCTGATGCTGTGTTAATAAACGACTGTTTTCAGTTTCGGTTTGTTGTAGGTTTTGGCTGAGCTCTTCGCCACGGGCCTGTAAGGCGTATTGCTCTTGGTTTAGCTGACTAATTTGTTGATTAAGCTGGTGTGACTCCTCGACCGTGATGCGAGTAGCACCGTAATTGGTTTGTAAAAACCAATAACCGCCCGCACCGATAATAACGCCGGTAAATAAAATCACTAACCAACGTGGCATGCCCCGTTTGCGACGGCGACCAGTTTCGTAGACGGAGGGTTTAAAGGCTCGATTTGAGGATCTGAACATAAAAATTCCTATTAACTGCTAAATTCCTTAATGAATGGGGCTTATTTGCATAATTGATTGTTTAGTAATTCAAGGCGCTCAGGTGTTCCCACATCTACCCACTGACCTCGATAATGCTGTCCCACCACTTGATCACTAAGCATCGCATGCTTAAGCAGGGGGGCTAAAGGTGCTTTTTGACCACTCGCAAGCCCTTTAAAAAGGCTTGGGTGATAGACCCCAATACCCGCAAAGGTAAGGCTGTCACTGGGAGCGCTTAAGTGGTTGCGAGGGTGTATTCTGCCATTGCTGTTTAAAATAAAGTCACCCTGCGGATTATGCGCTGGATTATCGACCAATAGCAACCAGGCTTGGGCCGCACCCTGATCAATGGCGTTAACATGATTCATCGCCTCGATAGGGTTCCAATCGCACCAAACATCGCCATTCATCACTAAAAAAGCATAATCACCTAATAGCGGTAGCGCTTTTGTGATGCCGCCTGCGGTTTCCAAGGCCTCATCACCCTCAGGCGAGTATACGATGCTGACGCCGTAGCGTGAGCCATCACCCAAATAGCTCTCAATCTGTGAGCCTAACCAAGCATGGTTAATCACAATATCAGTAATACCGGCCGCTTGTAAACGCTCGATATGATGCACGATAAGCGGCTTATTGCCAACCTCAAGTAAGGGCTTCGGGGTGTGGTCGGTGAGCGGGCGCATCCGTTCACCACGGCCGGCCGCTAGGATCATCGCTTGGATCAAAAGGTGTACCTCGCTTCAACAGTGATATTTTCCAGACGATCAAGAATGCGCGCAATAATTGCAAACTCATGATAACGATTAGCTACTTGGCGAATATAAGCAAGCACCCGGGGGATATGCTCCAAATACTGCTGTTTATGATCGCGTATGGCGAGGCGGGCAAACACACCTAAAATGCGAAGATTGCGTTGTAAGCTCATGGTCTCATATTGACGATAGAAATCGCCAAAATCCTCGGGCACCGGTAGCCCGGCTGCTCGCGCCTTTTCCCAATAACGAATGGCCCAGTCTAACTGTTGCGGCTCATCCCAGGTAGTGCGTGCATCCATCACCAAGGAGGCTAGGTCATAAGACAGCGGGCCATATAACGCATCTTGGAAATCAATAATGGCGGGATTCCTAGCCTCCTGCTCTGGTGATATTAGCATCAGATTAGGGGAGTGGAAGTCACGGTGCACAAAAACCTGTGGTTCCTGTGCATTAAAGGCAGCGAGCGCATCCAAGGTCGGGTAGAGGCGTTGCTTTTCAAGGTCTGTCAGCTGATTCTGACAATGCTTTTCGATATACCATTCCTCGAAGATATTCATCTCCTCACGTAGGCGTGGTGCATCATAGGGTGGTAGATGAGCAGCAGGCGTTTGTTGCATCTGTACGAGTGCATCTAAGGCCTCACGATAGATGCCTTGTAGTGTTGCATCATCTAGGCCAGCTTGTACTGCTTGATAATACGTAGTTTGTCCCAGGTCTGAGAGTAATAAAAAACCGGCTTGCTGTTCCTGTTCCAAGATTTTGGGAACGGTTAAACTCTGTTGCTCCAGTAGCTGATCAATGGCGACAAACACTGCACAGTTTTCATGCGGGGGCGGCGCATCCATAATAATCAGCGTCGTTTGTTGGGCGGTGCTGTAAATACGGTAGTAACTTCTAAAGCTGGCATCCGAAGAAGCCGCTTCCAAGGTATCAAAGTCGAATTGATACTTTGCTGTCAGTGCAGATAGCCATTGATTTAATTGCTTTGAACGTTCGGCTGTGATTGTTAAGGCCATAAACAATAAATAAATTTAATAGGGACAGAATTTAATGTAACTGAATGACTTGCTATAAAATATAGCGTTTACATCGTTAAAATATCAATAATTTTAGAACATACTAAGCCCTTATGTCTTTTAAGCTGGCTTAGTTTTACTTTTAGTTGCAGCAGGTTTTTGCTTTTCCCAATCGGAATACATGGTGTTTAGAGGCAGTGCTTTAGTTCTTATCGTTTTAGTCGCTATGGGTGGAGCCCAGGCCCAAAGCCCTGGTTTGCGTGTGCCGCTGCTGGAATCGCCGATGTTAGGTGAGAATAAGGCAGGGCAAGATGATATTGTCACCATCACCGATAGTAAAACGGTTGATGTGGTTGATGATAGCAATCAACTGATTCTGCAGGGGGGCGCACAGGTCAGGCGTGCTGATGTGATTTTAAAGGGCGATCGTATTACATACGAACGTGAGCTCGGCCGAATTCGCTCCGAGGGGCATGCCCGCCTTTTACAAGAGGGTAATTTATTTACCGGAGAGGAAATCGAGTACAACGTCAATACAGAGAGCGGTGAGTTTCTGGGCCCGATCTATTCCTTTGCCGATGGTAGCTCCGGTCGTGCTGATTTTGCTGATATGTTGGATCGTAATCATCTGCGTTTATTTAATGCGACCTTTGCCTCATGCCCTTGCCCTGACCCTTCTTGGTATTTAGCTGCCGAGCGTGTTGATATTTACGATGATGAAAATGAGGGTATTGCTCGCAATGCTAAAGTCTATGTGGGTGATATACCGGTTTTTTGGTCGCCGTATTTTACCTTTCCATTACGTCAGGAAAAGAAAACGGGTTTTTTAACCCCGACTTTTTCCTATTCTTCACGTAGTGGTGCTGATATTATTGCGCCGTATTTTATTAACTTAGCCCCTAATTACGATGCTACTTTGACGCCGCGTTGGTTATCTAAGCGGGGACTGATGCTGGGCGGTGAGTTCCGCTATTTGCAGCCGACCTATTCGGGTCAATTGACTGCGGCTTATCTACCTCGGGATAAGCATTTCAATAATCAGAAGCGTTGGACTTACGGTATTACGCATCGTCATCAACTGGGCAGCTTATTCGGTTTTAACTTTGGTTTTAATTTGAATTGGAATAAGGCTTCAGACGGTAACTATTTCCGAGATTTAGATGATTTGGAAGTTACGGAAGCCGATCGTACCTACTTAAATCAAAGTGCTACCTTAACGTTTTCTGGGCATCAGTACTGGAGCGGTTTTTTGCGTTGGCAGCAGTATCAGGGTTTGCATGATCTGAACTTAAATAGTGAGACCCCGGGTGCGGGTGTTTATCGTCAATATGAGCGTAAGCCTGAGCTATTAATTCGCGGTGCGCGCTATGATTGGGGTGGTTTTGACCTGAGCACGGTTAATACACTGACACGGTTTGAGTTTCCTAAGTTTCCGGCCGAGTTAAATGGTGCACATTTCTATTGGCCCAAAAATCGCGGTCATTCTAGGTATGATGGGACGCGTTTAAGCTCATACTCTACTGTCAGTTATCCTATTGTGCGACCGGGTTGGTATATTACCCCCAAGTTAGGCTTGCATTTTTCCCATTATGAAACGGACTGGTATAGGGATTTGCCCAACGGTGGTTTTTGGCCACAAAGTGGTCGTGGGGTAGCGCGTGATCGTGCTCAAAGTCGTACCTTGCCGATTTTTAGTGTAGACTCTGGCATGACCTTTGAGCGTGAAACCACGTTTTTTGGCAAGCCCTCAAGACAAACCTTGGAGCCTAGACTTTACTACTTATATATACCATTTAGAGATCAGTCGGGTATCCCGGTTTATGATACGTCGGTCAGTCAGTTTGGCTTTGGTACTGCCTTTACTGAAAATCGCTATAGCGGCGGCTGGGATAGAATTAATAATGCCAATCGACTGACCTTAGGATTGACTACGCGGTGGTTGGATGCAAATAGTGGGCTTGAGCGCTTGGCTTTGCAGGTAGCCCAAAGTTTTTCTTTTGAACCTCAAAAAGTCACACTTTCTAATAATGAGCAATTAGCTAATAACCGTTCCGAGTTTTTGGCTTCCCTAAGTGCTCGTCTTACGGATAAGCTAAATACTGAAGCAGCGCTACAATATGATCCTTATGAAAAGAAAATTGCTCAGTCAAGCGTTTCGCTGCGCTGGAACCCAAAGCGTTTGACCTCTTTGAGTTTATCGTACCGCTATCAGCGTGATCCTTTATTGAATGAAAGTGGTGGGATCTATTCCTATCAATTGCCTTCCAAAGAAAATTTGATTGTTGCCGGTCAATGGCCGATCACAGCAAAAGTGAATGCGGTTGGGCGTTTTGATTATTCATTTAAAGAAAGACGTTCTACTCAGAGCGTTGCTGGCATCGAATATCGTAGTAATTGTTGTTGGTCGGCGCGGGTATTATTCCAAAGATATGCAGTTGCACAAGAAAAAACGAATTCACGAGTGTTTTTCCAGTTAGAATTAAATGGTTTAGGTGCCTTAGGCTCAGATCCTATGAAAACGATTCGAGATAGCATTCCAGGATACGAATCGACAGAGGTGCCGGTACCGGTACGTTCTACATTTGAAAGGTATGAATAAATGCGTAAACAAGTTACATTACGACAATTGGCATTAAAAGCCTTGCCTTTAATGCTTTTGGCCTTGCCAATGACATTGGTCCAAGCTCAAACAAAGGGAGCTCGAGCCGCTCAACAGGGGCAATTTGCTGATGGTATTGCTGCGATTGTCGGCACCGAGGTTATAACCATGCGTCAGTTACAGGAGCGTATGGCGGCTAATCGTGTAGCAGGTAATGATCGTCGCGCTCAAGATCAGGTGTTACAAGGCATGATCGATGAGTTACTGGTTGAGGATGAGGCCCAGCGCTTAGGCCTAGAAATCAGTGATGGTCGTATGCAACAGGTGATTGCTGAGATTGCCGCTAATAACAATATGACGCCTGAGCAGTTACGTGAGGCAGCCCGTCAGCATGGTATTGACTGGACTACTTATGTCGAGGGTTTACGTAACCAGGTCTTATTGGATGAGGTACGCGGTCAAATTTTAATGTCCCGTATTCATGTGACGCCAGCGGATGTGGAGGCCTATATTAAGCAAAATCCGACTGGTGTCTCACCTAATTATCGCCCGCAAGTGATTCAGCCTGAAGCGCCACCGCCGGAAAAGCGCATTGTCGTAGAGCAGAGCTTTGAGCCTAAAGCGATTGCTTTCCAGCATATTTATATTCGGGTGCCCGATAACTCCTCAGAAGAGGTGGTTGAGGCGGCACGTAAACGCGCCAATGAGGCCTTACAAAAAATTCGTGGTGGCACAAGCTTTGAGGCGGTAGCCCGCGAGTACTCCAATGCACCTGAGGCAGCAGAAGGTGGTAACTTAGGTATTCGTTTATTTGAAGATTGGCCTAAATTATTCGTGGACCAGACACGTAATGTTCGAGATGGTCGCGTCTCAGGTGTCTTCCGGGCCCCAAATGGTTTCCATATTCTGAAGGTGGTTGAGCGTCGTGGTTTAATCCATGAGCGCCAACGCGAAGTCGTGGTACAAGCCCCTCGACCAGCCCCTATTGTGGTTCATGATCCACGGGTGCAGGCAGCACAACAAGAGGGTCCGGTCGAAGTGACTGATTCACATGTGCGTCATATTCTGATTCGTCGCACCCCGATTATGACGGATGAGCAAGCGCATGAGCGCATTCTTCAGGTACAGCAAGCGATTCAGAGCGGTATGAGTTTCTCCGAAGCGGCAGAAAAGTACTCTGACGATTCCTCAGCACCAATTGGTGGGGATATTGGTTGGATCACACCGGGTCAAGCCGATCCGGCCTTTGAAAAGGCGGCCGATAGCTTACAAATTGGTCAAATCAGTGAGCCAGTACGTAGTTCATTTGGTTGGCATTTGATTGAGGTGATGGAGCGACGCACGGAGGACAAGCAAGCCTCTATCCGTAAGTCCTTGGCTAATGAGGCGATTTTTGAGGAGCGTGCGGCCGCCGTATTAGAGGATTGGATTGAGCAGCTCAGAGGTCGCACCTTTATTGATAATCGTCTTGAGCAAAAGCGAAATCGCTAGTTTTTGATCTATAGGTAGAGTGCATTGGCGCATCAAGCTCGTAAACGTTTCGGTCAGCATTTTTTAGTTGATGAGTATATTATCAACGCCATTGTGAATGCCATTGCTCCTCGTGAGGATGATCTGATGGTGGAAATCGGTCCTGGTCAATTGGCCATGACCGAGCCATTGTTGGTGCGACTAAAGCAACTCACAGTGATTGAGATCGACCGCGACTTAGTACAGCGTTTAGCCAGGCGCTACCCCGCAGAGCGTTTGCGCGTGATTGAGAGCGATGTACTAAAAGTCGATCTCAAAGCGCTCTTTGCTGAGCGTATAAGCGCATCGACTAGGAAGCTGCGCGTGGTGGGTAATCTTCCTTATAATATTTCCACGCCGATTTTATTTCATTTGATGGAATATGTGGATTTGATTGAGGATCAGCATTTTATGCTGCAAAAAGAGGTGGTGCAACGCATGATTGCTGAACCAGGCTCTAAGGACTACGGTCGGCTTTCTGTGATGCTGCAACAACGTTATGCCATGGAGGGGCTCTTTGATGTGGGTCCCGAGGCCTTTGATCCTCCACCACGGGTTGATTCTGCCATTGTGCGCATGATCCCATTAGCTGAGGATAGACTACAGCCAAAAAACTATCAGCTATTTGCTGAGATTGTAGCCCAAGCTTTCGGTCAGCGACGCAAGATGATTCGACGTAGTCTAGCTCAATGGCGCTTGGATTTTGCGGCTTTGGGGATTGAAGCGACGGCCAGAGCTGAGGATCTTAGTTTGCAGCAGTTTATTGCCTTAGCGGATGCCGTGGATAGTGCAGGTGTAGGACAAAATTAAGTTCCTCCCGAGCGAGCGCTAACGCTTGTCCGGGAGGGTGAGTGTTGGGCGCTAAGGCTCTGTTCTACCGTAGGCCCGTGCCGGGGGCGTTCATATCCTTTCTTTCGATAAATTCGATTTTATAACCATCGGGATCTTCAACAAAGGCAATCACGGTTTCACCGCCCAGTACGGGACCGGCTTCACGCGTGACTTTACCACCCGCAGCTTTGACCTTGGCACAGGCTTCATAGGCATCTGGCACACCAATGGCAATATGACCATAGGCCGTACCCATCTCGTACTCCTCAACCCCGTAGTTATAGGTTAATTCGATTTCAGCTTGTTCGGGGTTGGAGGCGTAACCGAGAAAAGCAAGCTTATACTTATATTCGGGGTTATCGGAAGTACGTAATAAGCTCATGCCTAAGACCTTGGTATAAAAGTCAATGGATCGCTCCAAATTGCCTACGCGTAACATGGTATGTAGTATTAACATGAAAACTCCTTATGAATTGGTTCAGCTTAGCATTGTCATGCTATTTTAGCGCTTCTTTTTGCTCTGGGCATAGGGTGTGTCCGCTGGATCCTGGCTAGGATAATCCTCGGGGTTTAGGCGGATCATCTCTGACTCAATCCACTGCTCAACCGCTGCCATGATTTCCTCACTGCTACGATCGCCAGGACTGATGGCTGGGCCAAAGGAGAGGGTCACGCAGCCAGGCTTTTTAATAAAGGCGTTGCGTGGCCAGACTTTACCGGCATTATGCGCGACCGGGATGATATCGCATTGTGCATGCATAGCAAGGCGTACGCCACCTGGCTTATAGCGACCCTTGGTGCCAACCGGGGTGCGTGTCCCTTCGGGAAAGAGCACCGGTGAGCGCCCCTCTTTAATGCGTTTCGTGCCCATACGCAGTACTTGCCGCAGTGCCTCCGAGGCTTTGGCGCGGTTGATTGGGATATTGTTTAAGCTGGCTAGCGCCCAACCAAAGAGCGGGATATACTCCAAGCTCTTTTTATACACTAAGACCACTGGGAAGGGCGTGAACCACGGTAAAAATAGGGTTTCATAAGCGGATTGGTGCTTGACTAAATAGATCACCTGACGATCGGTGGGGATATTTTCCTTACCTTTGACCTCATAGCGAATCCCTAAAATCACCTTGGCTAAATAAATTAAAAGCCGTGGCCAAAGCACTGCAAAGCGATAGCGCTTAGCAAAGGGCAGCGGTCTGGCTAAAACAATCAGCGGACCTAAAATCAAGGCACTGACAATAAAGCAAAAGGCATAAATGAGGGAGCGAATAAAGTTCATCCGGCAACTCCGATTACATAGCGGCAGGCGTGACTTCAGACAGGAAGCGATTAACCATGGCGGCCAAATCCTCACTTACCGGTGTATCTGTGTCAAAAGCTGGGTCTTGCTGGGTTTTTTGACCATTGCCGGTGAGTACTAACCAGGGTTTAAAGCCGGCGGCTGACGCTGCCTGTAAATCACGTAAGGAATCACCCACGGCATAGGTCGTTGCGCTGCGATCGATGTTATAGCGTCGTTTTATTTCCTCAAATAGTCCAGCAGATGGTTTGCGACAATGGCAATTATCCTCAGGCTTATGCGGACAGATGAAAATGGCATCAATGAGGCCACCTTTTTCTGCCAAGAGTTGACGCAATTTGGTATGCATGGCATTTAAATCATCGATGGTAAAATAGCCGCGCCCAAGACCGGATTGATTGCTAGCGACCACCACTTTATAGCCTGCGCCATTGAGACGACTGATGGCTTCAAGACTGCCCGCAATAGGTTCCCATTCGGCAGCACTTTTAATGTAATCTGCGGAGTCTTTGTTAATGACCCCATCTCTATCGAGAATCACTAGTTTGTTGGGCATCTTGAATCCTATGTGAAGCTTAAAGACTAGGCTAAGCGAGAAATATCGGCAATCAAATTCATGGTGCCATGAAGACGCTGTAGTAGTGCTAAGCGATTGGCGCGAATTGCGACATCCTCAGTCATAACCATCACATCATTAAAAAAGTCATCCACGGCGGGTCGTACAGCGGCTAGTCGGCTCATACCGCCAGTGAAGTCCTTGCTTTGAAAGAGCGCCATAACTTCTGGCTCCACAGCTTGCAAGGTGGTGAATAAATTCTTTTCCGCCTCATCCTGTAATAACGCTGCATCGAAGTTGTGCACTTCATCTTCAGAGCGACGTAATAAATTGCTGATACGCTTATTGGCAGCCGCTAAGCTTTCAGCCTCATCCAGTGCAGAGAAGGCTTCAATCGCAGCAATCCGCTCAGGTATTTGATCTAAAGGTGGATTGACGGCTAAAACCGCATCAATCACCGCTTTGCTATGCTCGGCTTGTAATTGGTTACGGTAACGCTCCAAAATAAACTCGTAAACTTCAGTGGCAGTATTAGGATTAAGCTCGCTGCTAGCATCAAAGAGGCTAAGGGATTTGGCTAAAAGCGCAGGTAAATCTAAATGTGCCGCACTGATGCCATCAAGTTGAGCTTGTTCTAGCCATTCATAGGCACTGATAATGCCTAGCGCAGCTCGACGTAAACCGTAGGGATCTCGTTCACCTGTAGGAATAGAGCCAATTCCCCAAATGCCGACTAAGGTCTCAACCCGTTCAGCCACAAAAAGAATGAGCGCAGTGATGCCGTCCTTGCTTGGCGCTAAGTTAAAGCGGACATCGTATTGATGCGCTAAGGCTTGGCAAACGGCAGAACTTTCCTGCTCGCCAGCGGCGTAGTAGGATGCCATAATCCCTTGTAGCTCGGGGAATTCACCGACCATTAAAGAAACTAAATCCGCCTTGGCTAAGTAGGCTGCACGTTCTGCTTCTTGCTTGTTGGTGCCTAATTGCTCGGCAATCAGTGCGGCCAAGGCTTGCACCCGCTCTGTTCTTTGCAGTTGTGAGCCTAATTTATTGTGATAGACCACATTGGCTAATTGTGCTACCCGCTCATTTTGTGGGGTTTTCTTGTCCGTATCAAAGAAGAATTCAGCATCGGCTAAGCGTGGACGTACAACGCGCTCATTACCCTCAATAATATTTTTAGGGTCGGCTAAGTGCCTATTGCTGACAATCAGAAAACGATGATCCAATTTGCCGTCTGCTTTATTAAAAAGCGGGAAGTACTTCTGATTTAAACGCATGGTTAAAATCAGACATGCTTGCGGTACGGCTAGGAATTTGCGATCAAATTGTCCTACATAAACCGTTGGGTGCTCTACTAAAGCGGTGACTTCATTTAATAACTCAGCGACTTCAGGATCCTCACCCAAGGTAGTGTCTAGCGAGTCAGCAATACGGTGTAGTTGCTCACGAATCATGGCTTGGCGACGCTCAAAATCGGCAATTACCATGCCCTCATCGGCTAGGCGTTGTTCGTATTCCTCCGCATCTGTGAGTGAAATCGTCTTGGCCCCCATAAAGCGGTGACCCTCGGTGATACGGCCAGCACTTAGACCAAGTGCTTGTACAGGTAAAATCTCATCGCCGTGTAATACCACTAAGCGATGTGCTGGACGGACAAAGCGCACGGTGGTTTGACGATCGGCAAGTTGATAGCGCATCACCTTAGGGATAGGTAATTGGCTAATACAATGCTCTACCACCTCTTGAATGCGATTCTTTAAGATGGCGCCAGGTGCCTTACCACGGGCAATTAAGAAGTCCTGTTTGCCATCGGATTCCTTACTTAGATCAGCCACGGTCAAATGCGCTAAGCCCTTGGCCTCTAAGCGCTTAGTTAGGGCAGGGGTGGCGTTGCCTGCGGCATCTAAACCTACTTTGGCAGGCATCAGCTTTTCAACAAAGTCCTGCTTTGGCGCTTGTGGCAGCACCTTGTCAATCAGAATGGCTAAGCGTCTAGGGGTGGCAAAGTAACGATACTGATAGTCATCTGGCAATAAGGCCAGTTTTTTTAAATCAGCTTCAATGGTAGTGGCAAATGCTTCGCCTAAACGTTGTAATGCTTTGGGTGGTAGCTCCTCGGTTAGGAGCTCAATTAATAAGGCTTTAGTTGACATATTATTTTGCCTCCACGGGAGCTGCTTGTTTGAGCATCGGGAAGCCGAGCTTTTCTCTAGATTCGTAATAACATTGGGCGACGCTGCGGGAGAGATTGCGAATACGGGCAATATAGGTTGCACGTTCAGTCACACTAATCGCTCCGCGTGCGTCTAATAAATTAAATAAGTGGGCTGCTTTTAGCACTTGCTCATAAGCGGGTAAAGCTAATTGCAGCTCAATCAAACGCTGGGCATTTTTTTCATGATCATTAAAATGACGGAATAAGGTCTCCACATCGGCATATTCGAAATTGTATTTGGATTGTTCTACCTCGTTTTGATGGAAAACATCTCGGTAATAAACAGGGTTGCCCGCTAAATCTGTGGTCCAAACCAAATCGTAAACGCTCTCAACGTTTTGTAAATACATCGCTAAACGCTCAATACCGTAGGTAATTTCACCGGTCGTGGCTGAACAGTCTAAACCGCCCACCTGTTGGAAGTAGGTAAATTGCGTCACTTCCATGCCGTTGAGCCAGATTTCCCAACCTAAGCCCCAAGCGCCTAAGGTGGGGTTTTCCCAGTCATCCTCGACAAAGCGAATATCATGCTCTTCGGGATTAATGCCTAGGGCTCTGAGTGAGTCTAAATACAGATCGATGATATTGCTAGGTGCAGGTTTTAACACCACCTGGTATTGATAATAATGCTGCAGACGATTGGGATTCTCACCGTAACGACCGTCATTAGGGCGGCGCGATGGTTGCACATACGCTGCATACCATGGCTCTGGACCAATGGCTCTTAAGAAAGTGGCGGTGTGAGAAGTACCGGCTCCCACTTCCATATCAAAAGGTTGTAGGAGGGTGCAGCCCTGCGCACCCCAATAATTTTCTAATGTAAGAATTATTTGCTGAAAGCTAAGCATGCTATGACATTTACCAAAAATTTAATTAACCTATAATTTTAGGATATTTAGCTTGATAAAACACAGAATCACTGCGCTCCACGTAATTTCTCATGGCCTTTAAACTACGTCACACTATTTAGCTCGGAGCGCATGCTCTTTTGCTAGATAAGCATAATTAGCGGTAAAATCAACAGCAATTTTTAATAATAAAATCACTCTAGGAGGTATTGATGTCAGAGGCATTAGTCTTAACTGAAAAAATTGGTCGCGTATTAGTGATTACGATTAATCGTCCTCAATCACGTAATGCGCTTACTTATGACACCTCATTTGCCTTGGCTGATGCGATTGATGAGCTAGAAAATAGCGATGAGTTGTCATTAGGCATTTTGCGCGGTCAGGGCGAGCATTTTTGTGCCGGTATGGATCTGAAGGAGTTCGCTAAAACGCAGCGTCGCGCAGTGGTGCCTGGTCGCGGTTTGGGTGGACTGTGTGAGGCGCTGCCTAAAAAGCCGTTAATCGCCGCAGTTGAAGGCTATGCCCTGGCAGGTGGTTTTGAGCTCTGTTTAGCCTGTGATCTGATTGTGGCTTCGAATACAGCGAAATTTGGTTTGCCAGAGGCTAAGCGTGGTTTGGTACCGGGCTCTGGCGGTATGTTACGTTTTTCTCATCGTGTACCTTATGCAATTGCCATGGAGTTTTTATTAACTGGCGAGATGTTGAGTTCGCAACGGGCATATGATTTAGGCTTGGTTAACCATTTGGTTGAACCTGGTCAAGCGCTAGAGGCGGCCTTAGCCTTAGCCGACAAAATTGCGGCAAATGGTCCTCTAGCATTACAAGTGATTAAGCAGGTGGTCAATGAGGCCCGGACGTGGAGTGATCAGGATATGTTTGCCCTGCAGCAGCCACGGATGCAGCATATCTTCACCTCGGAAGATGCCAAAGAAGGGGCCACTGCATTTGCTGAAAAGCGTGAGCCAGTTTGGAAGGGTCGCTAGGTCGATCTTGATTTTATCTCGTAAGAACTACAAGACTGAGTGGTGAGTGCTCAGTCTTGGTTGATTTAAAGGTAAAGGATATATTATGACAACCATTATTAAAGAAGCTGATTTAGTTCAGTCAATTGCTGATGCAGTGCAATTTATCAGCTACTATCATCCAGCGGATTATTTAGCGCATTTAGCACGTGCTTATGAGGTGGAGCAAAGTCCAGCCGCTAAGGATGCGATTGCACAGATTCTGACAAACTCTAAAATGTCTGCCGAAGGTCACCGTCCCATCTGTCAGGATACTGGGATCGTCAATATCTTCCTAAAAGTCGGCATGGAGGTCAAGTTTGAACTGAGCGGTAGTCTTCAAGAGGCCTGTGATGAGGGGGTGCGCCAAGGTTATTTAAACCCGGATAACAAGTTGCGTGCCTCCGTACTTGATGATGCGATTTTCGAACGTAAAAATACCCGTGATAATACTCCCTGTATTCTATCGGTTGAGCTTGTGCCAGGCGATAAGGTCGAGGTGCAAGTAGCAGCCAAGGGTGGTGGTTCTGAAAATAAAACCAAGTTTGCGATGCTAAATCCGGGCGAGGATATTGTGGAGTGGGTGCTTAAAACGGTACCGACCATGGGTGCCGGTTGGTGTCCTCCAGGTATGTTAGGCATCGGTGTCGGCGGTACTGCTGAAAAAGCCATGCTGATGGCTAAGCAAGCCTTGATGGAAGATATCGATATGTACGAGCTGTTACAGCGCGGCCCGCAAAATAAGCTGGAAGAAATGCGGATTGAGCTCTATGAAAAGGTCAATGCCCTTGGTATCGGTGCGCAGGGTCTGGGTGGTCTGACCACCGTGCTTGATGTGAAGATTAAGAGCTTCCCAACGCATGCGGCTTCTAAGCCCATTGCCATGATTCCTAACTGTGCGGCTACGCGTCACGTTCATTTTGAATTAGATGGTAGTGGTGTTGCCGCCATGCCGGTACCATCGCTTGATAACTGGCCGGATGTCGAGTGGGCGCCGGATTACAATAAATCCAAAGCAGTTAATTTGGACACGTTAACAGCGGCTGAGGTGGCTAGCTGGAAACCAGGTGATACGCTTTTATTATCGGGTAAGATGTTAACCGGTCGTGATGCAGCACATAAGCGTATTCAACAAATGTTAGCCGCCGGTGAGCCATTGCCAGTGGACTTCAAAAATCGGGTGATTTACTATGTCGGTCCGGTTGATCCGGTGCGCGATGAGGTGGTTGGTCCTGCCGGCCCGACCACATCCACCCGTATGGATACCTTTACCGAAATGATGCTGGAGCAAGGGCTTATCGCGATGATTGGTAAAGCCGAGCGCGGTCCGGTGGCGATTGATGCGATTAAAAAGCATCAATCGGCTTATTTAATGGCTGTCGGCGG